>NZ_JBHSMP010000031.1:0-18857 GCF_042655705.1 Paraburkholderia denitrificans
ATCGCCATGGAAGAAGGTCTGCGCTTCGCAATCCGCGAAGGCGGCCGTACCGTCGGCGCCGGTGTCGTTGCCAAGATCATCGAGTAAGCCAGTTAATTCTCGTTGATCGGTTGTTTTCGGGGTTGGCGATGCCGCCAACCCCAAATGGTTTAGGGGTATAGCTCAACTGGCAGAGCGTCGGTCTCCAAAACCGAAGGTTGGGGGTTCGATTCCCTCTGCCCCTGCCAACTTTTCGCGCCTTAAGCGCGTTGTCTTTAAGGTGTTATGGCGAATCCTTCCGTCGAAACTGTTAATACTTCCAGCGACAAGCTCATGCTTGCCGCGGGCGTATTGTTGGTGGTGGCCGGGTTCGTAGGGTTCTACTGGCTCGGTAGCCAGGAGTGGTATATCCGCGGTGCTGCCCTTGCTGTCGGGGTCATCGCAGGGGTGGTAGTCGGTCTTCTCTCGGCGCCCGGCAAGAGCTTCATCGCGTTTGCCAAAGACTCGTACAAGGAAGTTCGCAAGGTTGTCTGGCCGACTCGCAAGGAGGCAACGCAGACGACGCTGGTGGTCTTCGGTTTTGTGCTGGTAATGGCGGTCGTTCTTTGGATTTGCGACAAGTCCATCGAATGGGTGATTTTCTCGGCGATTCTGGGTTGGAAATGATATGAGCGATACACCGGCATCCCCGAGCGGAAAACGTTGGTACGTGGTGCACGCCTACTCCGGTATGGAGAAGAGCGTGCAACGTGCGCTTCAGGAGCGCATCGAACGCGCCGGCATGCAGGACAAGTTTGGCCAGATCCTCGTCCCCACTGAAGAGGTGGTCGAGGTGAAGGGCGGTCACAAATCGGTGACCGAACGTCGTTTCTTCCCGGGCTACGTCCTGGTCGAGATGGAAATGACGGACGAAACGTGGCACCTCGTGAAGAACACGGCCAAGGTGACCGGTTTCGTCGGCGGAGCACGTAATCGGCCGAGCCCGATTTCGCCGCGCGAAGTCGAAAAGATCATGTCGCAGATGCAGGAAGGCGTGGAGAAGCCGCGTCCCAAGACCCTGTTCGAAGTCGGCGAGATGGTTCGCGTGAAGGACGGTCCGTTCACGGACTTCAACGGCAGCGTCGAAGAAGTGAACTACGAAAAGTCGCGCGTCCGCGTTTCCGTCACCATTTTCGGTCGCGCCACGCCGGTCGAACTCGAATTCGGCCAGGTCGAAAAGCTGTAAATCGAATTCCAACGGATCGCATCTTCGGATGCCATCCGTTCTTTCGCGCTTACGGTCCGCGTTACGGCCGTAGAGGAGCGCCAGTAGTCCAGCAGCTGCAGTACGACGGGCGAGAGCGCGCTACCACTCACCTGAACGCTCACGCGTTCCAACGAGGTTTTCAACATGGCAAAGAAAATCATCGGCTTTATCAAGCTGCAGATTCCTGCAGGTAAAGCCAACCCGTCGCCGCCGGTCGGTCCGGCACTGGGCCAGCGCGGCCTGAACATCATGGAGTTCTGCAAGGCGTTCAACGCGCAGACCCAGGCGATGGAACCGGGTCTGCCGGTGCCGGTCGTCATCACGGCATTCGCGGACAAGAGCTTCACGTTCATTCTGAAGACGCCGCCGGCTACGGTCCTGATCAAGAAGGCCGCCAAGCTCGAGAAGGGTTCGGCCAGGCCGCATACCGACAAGGTCGGTAACATCACCCGCGCGCAAGCTGAAGAAATCGCCAAGACCAAGATGCCGGACCTCACGGCAGCCGATATGGACGCAGCGGTCCGCACGATCGCTGGTAGCGCCCGTTCGATGGGCATCACCGTGGAGGGCGTGTAAATGGCTAACGTTTCCAAGCGTCAAAAGGCACTGGCTGCCAAGGTCGATCGTCAGAAGCAATATCCGATCGCCGACGCCCTGTCGCTCGTGAAGGAATGCGCAACGGCGAAGTTCGACGAGTCGATCGACGTCGCTGTCCAGCTCGGCATCGATGCGAAGAAGTCGGACCAGGTCGTTCGCGGCTCGGTCGTTCTGCCCGCCGGTACGGGTAAGTCGGTCCGCGTTGCCGTGTTCGCGCAAGGTGAAAAGGCCGAACAGGCTCGCGCCGCTGGCGCCGAGATCGTCGGCATGGAAGACCTCGCCGAGCAGATCAAGGGCGGCAACCTGAATTTCGACATCGTGATCGCTTCGCCGGACACGATGCGCGTCGTCGGTACGCTCGGTCAGATCCTCGGCCCGCGCGGCCTGATGCCGAACCCGAAGGTCGGCACCGTGACGCCGGACGTCGCCACCGCGGTCAAGAACGCGAAGGCAGGTCAGGTGCAGTTCCGTGTCGACAAGGCCGGTATCATCCACGCGACCATCGGCCGTGCATCGTTCGAGCCGGCAGCGCTGCGCTCGAACCTCGACGCACTGCTCGAGGCGCTGAACAAGGCGAAGCCGGCAACGAGCAAGGGCGTGTACCTGCGCAAGATCGCCGTGTCGAGCACGATGGGCGTTGGCGTGCGCGTCGATCAGACGTCGCTCGCAGCGTAATGTTTTTGCCGCGCTGAAGTTTCGTTTCAGGCCTCGAACTCTGAACGAGGCAGCAGCGCGGATTTAAAGGGCTTTGGGCGGTTGTGCGGTGGCAGTTCGCATTGCATGACCGGTTGTCAAAGACCGTTGGCGGAAGTGCAGCAGTTGGGTGCTTCCTTAATTCAGAGCCAACGCAGATGGCGAACCCGAAAAGGTTTTGAAGTGCCGATGTGAGCGGGAGCGGGCGGCAACGTCCTCGAACGCGAACTGAGTTACTCCGGACTGGTCGGTCGCCGTTGTTGAACGCGGCATCGGGCGTGAAAGCGTCGGGTGTCGAATCTGGAGGTTAACCGTGCCACTGAACAAAGAAGGTAAGCAGGCCGTCGTGGCTGAAGTCTCCGCGCAAGTCGTGAAGGCTCAGACCATGGTGCTGGCCGAGTATCGTGGAATCGCGGTTGGCGATCTGACCAAGCTGCGCGCGAAAGCGCGCGAGCAACAGGTGTACCTGCGCGTGTTGAAGAACACGCTGGCGCGTCGCGCTGTCGAAGGTACCCCGTTTGCTCCGCTGGCAGAGCAGATGACTGGTCCCCTGATCTACGGCATCTCGGAAGATGCGATTGCTGCAGCGAAGGTCGTCAATGACTTCGCCAAGGGCAATGACAAGTTGATCATCAAGGCCGGTTCCTACGAAGGCAAGGTGATGGACAAGGCAGGCGTGCAAGCGCTGGCCAGCATCCCGAGCCGCGAAGAACTGCTCTCGAAGCTGCTGTTCGTTATGCAGGCTCCGGTTTCCGGTATGGCGCGCGCTCTTGCCGCCCTGGCGGAAAAGAAGCAAGCCGAAGCTGCGTAATAACGGGCAAGCGGAAAGAATCGCTAGCTGTTTCCGAATTCAAATCTGGAGTAATTTCACATGGCAATCGCAAAAGAAGACATCCTCGAAGCCGTTGGCGCGATGTCGGTTCTCGAACTGAACGAACTGGTCAAGGCTTTCGAAGAGAAGTTTGGCGTGTCGGCCGCTGCTGTCGCAGTCGCTGGCCCCGCAGGCGGCGGCGCTGCTGCTGCTGCTGAAGAGCAGACGGAATTCAACGTCATCCTGACCGAAACCGGCGCAAACAAGGTGTCGGTGATTAAGGCCGTTCGCGAACTGACGGGTCTCGGCCTGAAGGAAGCGAAGGACCTGGTTGATGGCGCACCGAAGCCCGTGAAGGAAGCGGTGCCCAAGGCTGCTGCTGAAGAAGCCAAGAAGAAGCTGGAAGAAGCCGGCGCGAAGGCTGAAATCAAGTAAGTTTCAGCGCGCTGTGCGAAGGCTGGCGGTTTTTACACCGCCGGCCTTTTTGTGCTTTGTGGGAACTGCGTTTGAGTGTTCGATTTTTCAGGATCGGAGGCGTGAATGCAGAACCCAGAAGCCAAAGAAAATCGTCTTTCGATGCATGTTGCACATGCATCCGACGACGCTTCTCTTTGTCTTCTGAAGCGACTGCAGAAGGCAAGTTTGGTCGGGCCGCGGGAAACGCAGTTATCTAATTCGGCATCCGCGGCCGTCAGCCAGCGGTTGGTAGAGGCCAACCACCAAGCTTCCAAGGCTCGCGAAGCCATCGGGTCTCAGTCGGTGAACACTCGGGTCGTTCCCATCGGGCAATTCTGCTCCGACCAACCCGCCGTGATTCGGAGATCGTATGCAATATTCCTTCACCGAGAAGAAGCGTATTCGCAAGAGTTTCGCGAAGCGCCCCATCGTTCACCAAGTTCCTTTCCTGCTGGCTACCCAGCTTGAATCATTCAGCACGTTTCTGCAAGCAGAAACGGCGATCGCACAACGCAAGCCGGAAGGTCTGCAGGCTGCGTTTACGTCCGTTTTTCCTATTGTTTCGCATAACGGCTTTGCTCGTCTAGAGTTCGTCAGCTACATGCTGTCGTCGCCGGCGTTCAACATCAAAGAGTGCCAGCAACGCGGCCTCACGTACTGCTCGGCGCTGCGCGCCAAGGTGCGTCTGGTGTTGCACGACAAAGAGTCGCCGAGCAAGCCGGTCGTCAAGGAAGTGAAGGAGCAGGAAGTGTACATGGGCGAAATTCCGCTCATGACGCCGACCGGCTCGTTCGTCATCAATGGCACCGAGCGCGTCATTGTTTCGCAG
Source organism: Paraburkholderia denitrificans (assembly GCF_042655705.1). Lineage (NCBI taxonomy): Bacteria > Pseudomonadati > Pseudomonadota > Betaproteobacteria > Burkholderiales > Burkholderiaceae > Paraburkholderia > Paraburkholderia denitrificans. The sequence continues at coordinate 4,612 of NZ_JBHSMP010000031.1, forward strand.
CTGCACCGCTCGCCTGGCGTGTTCTTCGAGCACGACAAGGGCAAGACGCACAGCTCGGGCAAGCTGCTCTTCTCGGCACGTATCATTCCTTACCGCGGTTCGTGGCTCGACTTCGAATTCGATCCGAAGGACGTGCTGTATTTCCGCGTCGACCGTCGCCGCAAGATGCCGGTCACGATCCTGCTGAAGGCGATCGGCCTTTCGCCGGAACAGATCCTCGCGAACTTCTTCGTGTTCGACAACTTCTCGCTGATGCCGGAAGGCGCGCAGATGGAGTTCGTGCCGGAGCGTCTGCGCGGTGAAGTCGCGCGCTTCGACATTACCGATCGCGACGGCAAGACCATCGTCCAGAAGGACAAGCGGATCAACGCGAAGCACATTCGCGACCTCGAAACCGCCAAGACCACGTTTATTTCGGTCCCGGAAGATTATCTGCTTGGCCGTGTGCTGGCCAAGAATGTCGTCGATGGCGACACGGGCGAAGTCATCGCGAACGCGAACGACGAAATCACCGAAACCGTGCTCGAGAAGCTGCGCGATTCGAAGATCAAGGACATCCAGACGCTCTACACGAACGATCTGGACCAGGGGCCGTACATCTCGTCGACGCTGCGTATCGACGAAACGGCCGACAAGATGGCTGCGCGCATCGCGATCTACCGCATGATGCGCCCGGGCGAGCCGCCGACCGAAGAAGCGGTCGAGGCCCTGTTCAATCGTCTCTTCTACAGCGAAGAAGCGTACGACCTCTCGAAGGTGGGTCGTATGAAGTTCAACCGCCGCGTCGGCCGTGACGAGATCACCGGCCCGATGACGCTGCAGGACGACGACATCCTCGCGACCATCAAGATCCTCGTCGAGCTGCGTAACGGCAAGGGCGAAGTGGACGATATCGACCACCTCGGCAATCGTCGCGTGCGCTGCGTGGGCGAACTCGCGGAAAACCAGTTCCGCGCGGGTCTCGTGCGCGTCGAGCGTGCAGTCAAGGAACGCCTCGGCCAGGCCGAAAGCGAAAACCTGATGCCGCACGACCTGATCAACTCGAAGCCGATTTCGTCGGCGATTCGCGAGTTCTTCGGTTCGTCGCAGCTGTCGCAGTTCATGGACCAGACCAACCCGCTGTCGGAAATCACGCACAAGCGTCGTGTTTCCGCACTGGGCCCGGGCGGTCTGACGCGCGAGCGCGCAGGCTTCGAAGTCCGCGACGTGCACCCGACCCACTATGGCCGCGTGTGCCCGATCGAAACGCCGGAAGGTCCGAACATCGGTCTGATCAACTCGCTCGCGCTGTACGCGCACCTGAACGAGTACGGCTTCCTCGAAACGCCGTACCGCAAGGTCACGGACGGCAAGGTGACCGATCAGATCGACTACCTGTCGGCGATCGAAGAAGGCCGTTACGTGATCGCGCAGGCGAACGCAGCCGTGGCCGAAGACGGCACGCTGACCGACGAACTCGTGTCGTCGCGTGAAGCGGGCGAAACGCTGATGGTCACGCCGGACCGCATCCAGTACATGGACGTGGCGCCGTCGCAGATCGTCTCGGTTGCAGCTTCGCTGATTCCGTTCCTCGAGCACGACGACGCGAACCGCGCACTGATGGGCTCGAACATGCAGCGTCAGGCCGTGCCGTGTCTGCGTCCGGAAAAGCCGGTTGTCGGTACGGGCATCGAGCGCACGGTTGCGGTCGACTCGGGTACGACGGTTCAGGCGCTGCGCGGCGGCGTGGTGGACTACGTCGACGCGGGCCGTATCGTGATTCGCGTGAACGACGACGAAGCGGTGGCGGGTGAAGTCGGTGTCGACATCTACAACCTGATCAAGTACACGCGTTCGAACCAGAACACGAACATCAACCAGCGTCCGATCGTGAAGATGGGCGACAAGGTTGCGCGCGACGACGTGCTGGCTGACGGCGCATCGACCGATCTGGGCGAGCTCGCGCTCGGCCAGAACATGCTGATCGCGTTCATGCCGTGGAACGGCTACAACTTCGAAGACTCGATCCTGATTTCGGAAAAGGTCGTGGCCGACGATCGTTACACGTCGATCCACATCGAAGAGCTGAACGTGGTCGCTCGCGACACGAAGCTCGGACCGGAAGAAATCACGCGCGACATTTCGAACCTCGCGGAAGTGCAGCTTGGCCGTCTCGACGAGTCGGGCATCGTGTACATCGGCGCGGAAGTCGAAGCGGGCGACGTGCTCGTCGGCAAGGTCACGCCGAAGGGCGAAACCCAGCTTACGCCGGAAGAAAAGCTGCTGCGCGCGATCTTCGGCGAAAAGGCATCCGACGTGAAGGACACGTCGCTGCGCGTGCCCTCGGGCATGAGCGGCACGGTCATCGACGTGCAGGTGTTCACGCGTGAAGGCATCCAGCGCGACAAGCGCGCCCAGCAGATCATCGACGATGAACTGAAGCGCTATCGCCTCGACCTGAACGACCAGCTGCGCATCGTCGAAGGCGACGCGTTCCAGCGTCTCGCGCGCATGCTCGACGGCAAGGTCGCGAACGGCGGTCCGAAGAAGCTCGCGAAGGGCACGAAGATCGAGCAGGCTTACCTCGCCGATCTGGATCACTACCACTGGTTCGACATCCGCCTCGCGGACGAAGAAGCCGCGGCACAGCTCGAAGCGATCAAGAACTCGATCGAAGAGAAGCGCCACCAGTTCGACCTCGCGTTCGAAGAAAAGCGCAAGAAGCTCACGCAAGGCGACGAACTGCCGCCGGGCGTGCTGAAGATGGTCAAGGTGTACCTCGCGGTGAAGCGCCGTCTGCAGCCTGGCGACAAGATGGCCGGTCGTCACGGTAACAAGGGTGTGGTGTCGAAGATCGTTCCGATCGAAGACATGCCGTACATGGCCGACGGCCGTCCGGCAGACGTCGTGCTGAACCCGCTCGGCGTGCCGTCACGGATGAACGTGGGTCAGGTTCTCGAAGTGCACCTCGGCTGGGCCGCGAAGGGCCTCGGCTGGCGTATCGGCGAAATGCTGCAGCGTCAGGCGAAGGTTGAAGAGCTGCGTGTGTTCCTCACGAAGATCTACAACGAGTCGGGTCACCCGGAAGATCTGGACAGCTTCACCGATGACGAAATCGTCGAACTCGCGCGCAATCTGCGTGAAGGCGTGCCGTTCGCGACGCCGGTGTTCGATGGTGCGACCGAAGAAGAAATGTCGAAGATGCTCGATCTCGCCTATCCGGACGACATCGCCGCGAACCTCGGCATGACGAAGTCGAAGAACCAGGTGCGTCTGTACGACGGCCGCACGGGCGAAGGCTTCGAGCGTACGGTCACCGTGGGCTACATGCACTACCTGAAGCTGCACCACCTTGTCGACGACAAGATGCACGCGCGTTCGACGGGTCCGTACTCGCTCGTCACGCAGCAGCCGCTGGGTGGTAAGGCGCAGTTCGGCGGCCAGCGTTTCGGTGAAATGGAAGTGTGGGCGCTCGAAGCGTATGGCGCTTCGTATGTGCTGCAGGAAATGTTGACGGTGAAGTCGGACGACGTGACGGGCCGTACGAAGGTGTATGAGAACCTCGTCAAGGGCGATCACGTCATCGACGCGGGCATGCCGGAATCCTTCAACGTGCTGGTGAAGGAAATCCGCTCGCTCGGCATCGACATCGACCTCGACCGCAACTAATCGGACTACGGAGAGAAGGCAATGAAAGCTCTGCTCGATCTATTCAAGCAAGTCCAACAAGAAGAAGTTTTTGACGCGATCAAGATCGGTCTGGCCTCGCCGGACAAGATCCGCTCGTGGTCGTTCGGTGAAGTGAAGAAGCCGGAGACCATCAACTACCGTACGTTCAAGCCGGAACGCGATGGTCTGTTCTGCGCGAAGATCTTCGGGCCGATCAAGGACTACGAGTGCCTGTGCGGCAAGTACAAGCGCCTGAAGCACCGTGGCGTGATCTGCGAGAAGTGCGGCGTTGAAGTCACGCTCGCCAAGGTGCGCCGCGAACGCATGGGCCACATCGAGCTGGCCTCGCCGGTCGCGCATATCTGGTTCCTGAAGTCGCTGCCGTCGCGTCTGGGCATGGTGCTCGACATGACGCTGCGCGACATCGAGCGCGTGCTGTACTTCGAAGCCTACGTGGTGATCGATCCGGGCATGACGCCGCTGAAGGCGCGTCAGATCATGACCGAAGAGGATTACTACAACAAGGTCGAGGAATACGGCGACGAATTCCGCGCCGAGATGGGCGCGGAAGGCGTGCGCGAGCTGCTGCGCGCGATCAACATCGACGAGCAGGTCGAGACGCTGCGCACGGAGCTGAAGAACACCGGTTCCGAAGCGAAGATCAAGAAGTACGCGAAGCGCCTGAAGGTGCTCGAGGCCTTCCAGCGTTCGGGCATCAAGCCCGAATGGATGGTGCTCGAAGTGCTGCCGGTGCTGCCGCCGGAACTGCGTCCGCTCGTGCCGCTCGACGGCGGCCGTTTCGCGACGTCGGACCTGAACGACCTGTATCGCCGCGTCATCAACCGTAACAACCGTCTGAAGCGTCTGCTCGAGCTGAAGGCGCCGGAGATCATCGTCCGCAACGAAAAGCGGATGCTCCAGGAAGCCGTCGACTCGCTGCTCGACAACGGCCGCCGCGGCAAGGCGATGACGGGTGCGAACAAGCGTCCGCTGAAGTCGCTCGCCGACATGATCAAGGGTAAGGGCGGTCGCTTCCGTCAGAACCTGCTCGGTAAGCGCGTCGACTACTCGGGCCGTTCGGTCATCGTGGTCGGCCCGACGCTGAAGCTGCACCAGTGCGGTCTGCCGAAGCTGATGGCGCTCGAACTCTTCAAGCCGTTCATCTTCAACAAGCTTGAGACGATGGGCGTCGCGACCACGATCAAGGCCGCGAAGAAGGAAGTCGAGAACCAGACGGCGGTGGTGTGGGACATCCTCGAAGAGGTGATCCGCGAGCATCCGGTCATGCTGAACCGTGCGCCGACGCTGCACCGTCTCGGTATCCAGGCGTTCGAGCCGGTGCTGATCGAAGGTAAGGCGATCCAGCTGCACCCGCTCGTCTGCGCGGCGTTCAACGCCGACTTCGACGGCGACCAGATGGCCGTTCACGTGCCGCTGTCGCTCGAAGCGCAGATGGAAGCGCGCACGCTCATGCTCGCGTCGAACAACGTCCTGTTCCCGGCGAACGGCGATCCGTCGATCGTGCCGTCGCAGGATATCGTGCTTGGTCTCTACTACGCGACGCGTGAAGCGATCAACGGCAAGGGCGAAGGCATGACGTTCACGGGCGTGTCGGAAGCGATCCGCGCGTACGAGAACAAGGAAGTCGAGCTGGCCTCGCGCGTGAACGTGCGTATTACCGAAATGGTGCGCAACGAGGACACGTCGGAAGGCGCGCCGGCTTTCGTGCCGAAGATCACGCTGTATCCGACGACCGTCGGCCGCTCGATCCTTTCGGAAATCCTGCCGCACGGCCTGCCGTTCTCGGTGCTGAACAAGCCGCTGAAGAAGAAGGAAATCTCGCGTCTGATCAACACGGCGTTCCGCAAGTGCGGTCTGCGCGCGACGGTGGTGTTCGCCGACCAGCTGATGCAGTCGGGTTTCCGTCTCGCGACGCGCGCCGGCATTTCGATCTGCGTGGACGACATGCTCGTGCCGCCGCAGAAGGAAACGATCGTCGGCGACGCCGCGAAGAAGGTGAAGGAATACGACCGCCAGTACATGTCGGGTCTCGTCACCGCGCAGGAACGCTACAACAACGTGGTCGACATCTGGTCGGCGACGTCGGAAGCGGTCGGCAAGGCGATGATGGAGCAGCTCTCGACGGAGCCGGTGGTCGATCGCAACGGCAACCATACGCGTCAGGAATCGTTCAACTCGATCTACATGATGGCCGACTCGGGCGCGCGGGGTTCCGCGGTCCAGATCCGTCAGCTGGCGGGTATGCGCGGCCTGATGGCGAAGCCGGACGGCTCGATTATCGAAACGCCGATTACCGCGAACTTCCGCGAAGGCCTGAACGTGCTGCAGTACTTCATCTCGACCCACGGTGCACGTAAGGGTCTGGCTGATACGGCACTGAAGACCGCGAACTCGGGTTACCTGACGCGTCGTCTCGTCGACGTCACGCAGGATCTCGTGGTCGTCGAGGAGGATTGCGGCACGTCGAACGGCGTGGCGATGAAGGCGCTCGTGGAAGGCGGTGAAGTCGTCGAAGCGCTGCGCGACCGGATTCTCGGCCGCGTCGCGGTGGCGGACGTCGTCAACCCGGAAAGCCAGGAAACGCTGTACGAATCCGGCACGCTGCTCGACGAAACCGCAGTGGAGCAGATCGAAGCCCTCGGCATCGACGAAGTGCGCGTGCGCACGCCGCTCACCTGCGAAACGCGCTATGGCCTGTGCGCCTCGTGCTATGGCCGCGACCTCGGCCGCGGCTCGCGCGTGAACGTCGGCGAAGCGGTTGGCGTGATCGCCGCTCAGTCGATCGGCGAACCGGGCACGCAGCTCACGATGCGTACGTTCCACATCGGTGGTGCGGCGTCGCGTGCAGCAGTGGCCTCGTCGGTCGAAGCGAAGAGCAACGGTACCGTGCGCTTCACGGCGACGATGCGTTACGTCACGAATGCGAAGGGCGAGCAGATCGTCATCTCGCGTTCGGGCGAAGCGCTCATCGCCGACGATCACGGCCGCGAGCGCGAGCGTCACAAGGTGCCGTACGGCGCGACGCTGCTGCAGCTCGACGGTGCGCAGATCAAGGCAGGCACGCAGCTCGCGACGTGGGATCCGATGACGCGTCCGATCATCACCGAGTACGGCGGTACGGTGAAGTTCGAGAACGTCGAGGAAGGCGTGACCGTGGCGAAGCAGATCGACGACGTCACGGGTCTGTCGACCCTGGTCGTGATCGACGTGAAGCGCCGCGGCTCGCAGGCCGCGAAGAGCGTGCGTCCGCAGGTGAAGCTGCTCGACGCGAACGGCGAGGAAGTGAAGATCCCGGGCACCGAGCACTCGGTGCAGATCGGCTTCCAGGTCGGCGCGCTGATCACCGTGAAGGACGGTCAGCAGGTGCAGATCGGTGAAGTGCTCGCACGTATCCCGACCGAATCGCAGAAGACGCGTGACATTACCGGCGGTCTGCCGCGTGTGGCGGAACTGTTCGAAGCACGTTCGCCGAAGGATGCCGGCATCCTGGCGGAAGTCACGGGTACGGTGTCGTTCGGTAAGGACACGAAGGGCAAGCAGCGTCTCGTCATCACGGACCTCGAGGGCAACCAGCACGAGTTCCTGATCGCGAAGGAAAAGCAGGTGCTGGTCCACGACGGTCAGGTCGTCAACAAGGGCGAAATGATCGTGGACGGCCCGGCCGATCCGCACGACATCCTGCGTCTGCAGGGTATCGAGGCGCTGTCGCGCTACATCGTCGACGAAGTGCAGGACGTGTACCGTCTGCAGGGTGTGAAGATCAACGACAAGCACATCGAAGTGATCGTGCGTCAGATGCTGCGCCGCGTGCAGATCACCGACAACGGCGATACGCGCTTCATTCCGGGCGAGCAGGTCGAGCGTTCGGACATGCTGGACGAAAACGACAAGATGAACGCCGACGACAAGCGCCCGGCGATCTACGAGAACGTGCTGCTCGGTATCACGAAGGCATCGCTCTCGACCGACTCGTTCATCTCGGCGGCATCGTTCCAGGAAACGACCCGCGTGCTGACCGAAGCGGCGATCATGGGCAAGCGCGACGATCTGCGTGGCCTGAAGGAAAACGTGATCGTCGGCCGTCTGATTCCGGCCGGTACGGGTCTCGCGTTCCACAAGGCGCGCAAGGCGAAGGAATCGTCGGATCGCGAGCGTTTCGACCAGATCGCAGCGGAAGAAGCGTTCGACTTCGGCACGCCGGAAACCCCGGCCGCCGAAGAGCCGCAACAGCCGCACACGACTGGCGAGTAAGCATCGGGGCGGCGTAGCCGCCGCCCTGTGCTGACAGAAGTCGCAGAAGTCGCAAGGCCGTCTGGTTTCGACCGGACGGCCTTTTTTGTTGCCCGCGCGCGAATGAGTGCGAGCGCGCGTGCGCCGTGCAGCGCGCACCGGACCGTGCTAACGTACGCGCGCCACGCTGTGCATGCGCCGCATCGAGCGTGGCAGACGGGATCTATCCGAATCGGGAGGCGTGAATCATGTGGGTCGTTGGAGCCGGGTTGTTCCTGAATATGCTGGCGTCGGTCGGTATCTTTTCGTATTTGCTGCATCACGTCGGAGTCCAGCAGGCCGCGTGGTTCTTCGCAACCTTCCTCGTGGTGTGGGCGTTTCTCATCATCGGCTACATCATGCTGATAGCGGGCAAGCGCAAGGGCGGCGCCGTGCTGATCACCATCGGCTCGCTCATCTTCATTCCGGTCGGGCTCGTCTCGATCATCGGCAGTATCCTCGTCGCGCGCCGCGGCGACCGGCTCGCGCGCTGATTCACGCCATCGCGCCCGCATGCTCGCGTTCTCGCGATCCGCGTGCATAGCGCGCATCGCATGCGTGCGCGCTGACTATCCGCCGAACGGACAATATCGGCCGTAGCGGCGGGCAGAGGCGGCACGGGTTGGTAAAATCGTGCCCACTGCCTTTGCATCGACCCGCCTCTCCATGTCCCGCTCGCTCGAAATCCTCAACGAAGTCTTCGGTTATCCCGCTTTCAGGGGGCAGCAAGCGGAGATCGTCGAGCACGTCGCGGCGGGCGGCGATTCGCTGGTTCTGATGCCCACGGGCGGCGGCAAATCGCTCTGCTATCAGATCCCCGCGCTCGTGCGTCACGAAGCCGGTCACGGCGCCGGCATCGTCGTGTCGCCGCTCATCGCGCTCATGCAGGATCAGGTGGCCGCGCTCACCGAAGTCGGCGTGCGCGCCGCCTACCTGAACTCCACGCTCTCCGGCGCCGAAGCCGCCGCCACCGAACGCGCGCTGCGCGAGGGCAGCATCGATCTGCTCTACGTCGCGCCCGAGCGTCTCATGACGCCGCGTTTTCTCGATCTGCTCGAACGCACGCGTATCGGCCTGTTCGCCATCGACGAAGCGCATTGCGTGTCGCAATGGGGGCACGATTTCCGGCCCGAGTACATCCAGCTTTCGGTATTGCACGAACGCTTTCCGGATGTGCCGCGCATCGCGCTTACAGCAACCGCCGACGACATCACGCGCGACGAGATCGCGCACCGGCTTGCGCTCGACGACGCGCGCGTATTCGTCTCGAGCTTCGACCGGCCGAATATCCGCTATCGCATCGTCGAAAAGGACAATGCGCGCGCGCAGCTGCTCGATTTCATTCGTGCCGAGCACAGCCGCGCCAACGGCACGACCGACGCGGGCGTTGTCTACTGCCTCTCGCGCCGCAAGGTCGAAGAAACGGCCGAATGGCTCAAGGGGCAGGGCGTGCGCGCGCTGCCGTACCACGCGGGCATGGAGTTCGAGGTGCGCCAGCAGCACCAGGAAATCTTCCAGCGCGAGGAGGGCGTCGTGATGTGCGCGACGATTGCGTTCGGCATGGGCATCGACAAGCCGGACGTGCGTTTCGTCGCCCATCTGGATTTGCCCAAGAGCGTCGAAGGCTATTACCAGGAAACGGGGCGCGCGGGCCGCGACGGGCTGGCGGCGAATGCGTGGATGGCCTACGGCCTCGGCGATGTCGTGCAGCAGCGCAAGATGATCGACGAATCGGAGGCCGACGAAGCCCACAAGCGCGTCCAGACAGGCAAGCTTGATGCGCTGCTCGGGCTGTGCGAGACGGCGTCGTGCCGCCGCGTGCGCCTGCTCGCGTATTTCGGCGAAGCCAGCCAGCCGTGCGGCAATTGCGATACGTGTCTCGAACCGCCCGCCACGTGGGACGCCACGCGTGAGGCGCAGATGGCGCTTTCGTGCGTGTTCCGCGCGCAGCGCGCGAGTGGCTTCAACTTCGGCGCGGGCCACCTGATCGACATTCTGCGCGGCAACCGCACCGAGAAGATCCTCGCGCGCGGCCACGAGAAGATATCCACCTTCGGCATCGGTGCGGCGCTTTCCGAAGCCGAATGGCGTGCGATCTTCCGGCAACTGGTGGCATTCGGCTATCTGGCCGTCGATCACGACGGCTTCGGTTCGCTCGTGCTCACCGAGGCGAGCAAGCCGGTTTTGAAGGGCGACCAGAAGGTGACGATGCGCCGCTATGTGAAGCCGCAGCGCACGCGCCAGTCGTCGGGCCGCACGAGCGAGCGCGCCGATCCGACCCAGGGTATGAGCCCGCGCCAGCGTACGCGCTGGGATCGTCTGCGACTGTGGCGCACGGAAACCGCGAAGAGCGAGGGCGTTCCCGCCTACCTGATCTTCCACGACGCCACGCTGGCGGAAATCGCCCGCAACGGCCCTGAATCGTTCGACGAACTGCGCGAAATCCCGGGGATGGGCGCGCGCAAGCTCGAACGCTTCGGCGAGGAGCTGCTGGAGGTTGTCGGCGACGCGTAATTCCTGACGACGCGGCGAACAATCGTCACCGCAACCGTCACCACTCGCCGCCGCAAGCCGGCCTAAACCGTCTCTTGCAGTCTCATACGGTCTCGTTGTCGCGTCATTGTCATTTCCCCGGCGGTCCTGAGCATCGCAAACCGTTGACTCGCTTGGTATTTTCGGAATATCATGCTCGGTTCCGGTTCTTGGGAACTAAGCGCTCGTCCATATCAAGTAACAAGCGGGCCGAATGTGAAGATCAGGACTCACGTCTTTTTCCAGTCCCGGAGTTCGATACGCATGGTTTTCCGCTTTGCCCGGGAATAAATGCGTCGATTTTGTTCAATTTCAGGAATAAACAATGCCAACCATCAATCAACTGGTTCGCAAAGGCCGTACTTCGGAAGTCTCGAAGAGCAAGAGTCCGGCCCTGCAGGACTGCCCGCAGCGTCGCGGCGTGTGCACCCGCGTGTACACGACGACGCCGAAGAAGCCGAACTCGGCGCTTCGTAAGGTCGCCAAGGTTCGTCTGACGAACGGCTTCGAAGTGATTTCGTACATCGGCGGTGAAGGCCACAACCTGCAGGAACACTCGGTTGTGCTGATCCGCGGCGGCCGTGTGAAGGACTTGCCGGGTGTGCGTTACCACATGGTTCGCGGCTCGCTGGATACCCAGGGCGTCAAGGATCGTAAGCAGGCTCGTTCGAAGTACGGCGCGAAGCGCGCGAAGGCTGCGAAGTAAGAGTCGAAACGTCGTCTGCGCCGGTTATTGGCGCGAGGCGATACATGCGGTGGTGCCGGATTGTCCGGTGCTGTCGAGTAAGTGGTCACCCGACCAGGCTGGTAAGTCGTAATAGATGAATCGGGTTAGTTGGTGGCCGCGGAGCGCAAGGGTTCGATCCCGCGCTTCAACTGAAAAGTTAAAGGAAGAAAGATGCCGCGTCGTCGCGAAGTTCCCAAGCGGGAAGTGTTGCCGGATCCGAAGTTCGGCAACGTTGATGTAGCCAAGTTCATGAACGTGCTGATGCTCTCCGGCAAGAAGTCGGTTGCCGAGCGCATTGTGTACGGCGCTTTCGAACAGATCCAGACCAAGGGTGGCAAGGACCCGCTGGAAGTGTTCACTGTCGCACTCAACAACGTGAAGCCGGTTGTCGAAGTGAAGAGCCGTCGCGTGGGTGGTGCGAACTATCAGGTTCCGGTCGAAGTGCGTCCGTCGCGTCGTATGGCATTGGCGATGCGTTGGCTGCGTGAAGCCGCGAAGAAGCGCAGCGAGAAGTCGATGGCTCTGCGTCTGGCGGGCGAACTGCAAGAAGCGGCCGAAGGCCGCGGTGGCGCAATGAAGAAGCGCGACGAAGTTCACCGGATGGCAGAAGCGAACAAGGCGTTCTCGCACTTCCGTTTCTAAGAGGCAAACCCGCTCAGGGTTTGTTCTAAAGCGGAAAAAATTCCGGGCGGGTGCGCTAATTCAGCGCCTCGCCCGTTTGTGTTCAGACGCGTCGGGATCGAACCTGATGTGTCCCTCCCCATAGAGGATCAAAGTGGCTCGCAAGACTCCTATCGAGCGCTACCGCAACATCGGTATTAGCGCTCACATCGACGCCGGCAAAACGACGACGACCGAGCGCATCCTGTTCTACACCGGCGTGAACCACAAGATTGGTGAAGTTCACGACGGCGCTGCCACCATGGACTGGATGGAGCAGGAACAGGAGCGTGGCATCACGATCACCTCCGCTGCCACGACCGCCTTCTGGAAGGGCATGGGCGGCAACTATCCGGAACACCGCATCAACATCATCGACACCCCGGGACACGTCGACTTCACGATTGAAGTCGAGCGCTCGATGCGCGTGCTCGACGGTGCGTGCATGGTTTACTGCGCCGTGGGCGGCGTGCAGCCGCAGTCGGAAACGGTGTGGCGTCAGGCGAACAAGTACAAGGTTCCCCGTCTCGCGTTCGTCAACAAGATGGACCGTACCGGCGCGAACTTCTTCAAGGTCTACGACCAGCTGAAGACCCGCCTGAAGGCGAACCCGGTTCCGGTCGTGGTGCCGATCGGCTCGGAAGAAAACTTCAAGGGCGTCGTCGACCTCGTGAAGATGAAAGCGATCATTTGGGACGAGGCCTCGCAAGGCACGAAGTTCGACTACGTCGACATCCCGGCTGAACTCGTTGACACCTGCAACGAGTGGCGCGAAAAGATGATCGAGTCGGCTGCCGAAGCCAGCGAAGAGCTGATGGAAAAGTACCTCGGCGGCGAAGGCCTGTCCGAAGCGGAAATCGTCAAGGCGCTGCGCGACCGCACGATCGCCTGCGAAATCCAGCCGATGCTGTGCGGCACCGCGTTCAAGAACAAGGGCGTGCAGCGCATGCTCGACGCCGTGATCGACTTCCTGCCGTCGCCGGTGGATATCCCCCCGGTCAAGGGCGAGCTGGAAAACGGCGAAACGGCTGAGCGCAAGGCGTCGGACGACGAGAAGTTCTCGGCGCTCGCATTCAAGATCATGACCGACCCGTTCGTCGGCCAGCTGATCTTCTTCCGCGCGTACTCGGGCATCGTCAACTCGGGCGACACCGTGCTGAACTCGACCAAGGGCAAGAAGGAACGCCTCGGCCGTATTCTGCAGATGCACGCGAACAACCGTGAAGAAATCAAGGAAGTGCGCGCGGGCGACATCGCCGCTGCCGTCGGCCTGAAGGAAGCGACCACGGGCGATACGCTGTGCGACCCGGCGAACCCGATCGTTCTGGAACGCATGATTTTCCCGGAGCCGGTGATTTCGCAGGCCGTCGAGCCGAAGACCAAGGCTGACCAGGAAAAGATGGGCCTCGCGCTCAACCGCCTGGCTCAGGAAGATCCGTCGTTCCGCGTCCAGACGGACGAGGAATCGGGCCAGACCATCATTTCGGGTATGGGCGAGCTCCACCTCGAAATTCTGGTCGACCGCATGAAGCGCGAATTCGGCGTGGAAGCGACCGTCGGCAAGCCGCAGGTTGCGTACCGCGAAACGATCCGCGCCATCGCGAAGGACGTCGAAGGCAAGTTCGTCAAGCAGTCGGGTGGTCGCGGCCAGTACGGTCACGCGGTCATCACGCTCGAGCCGAACGAGCAGGGCAAGGGCTACGAGTTCCTGGACGAGATCAAGGGCGGTGTGATTCCGCGCGAATACATCCCGGCGGTGGACAAGGGTATTGCCGACACGCTGAAGTCGGGCGTGCTGGCGGGCTTCCCGGTCGTCGACGTGAAGGTTCACCTGACGTTCGGTTCGTACCACGACGTCGACTCGAACGAAAACGCGTTCCGCATGGCCGGTTCGATGGCGTTCAAGGAAGCAATGCGCAAGGCGCAGCCGGTCATCCTCGAGCCGATGATGGCCGTCGAAGTCGAAACGCCGGAAGACTACATGGGCAACGTGATGGGCGATCTGTCGGGCCGTCGCGGTATTGTCCAGGGCATGGAAGACATGGTTGGCGGCGGCAAGATCGTTCGCGCAGAAGTACCGCTGTCGGAAATGTTCGGCTACTCGACGTCGCTGCGCTCGCTCACGCAGGGCCGCGCAACGTACACGATGGAATTCAAGCACTACGCAGAAGCACCGCGTAACGTGGCCGACGCAATCATCAGCGCGAAGGCGAAGTAAGCATCGGCACGGAGCGAACCGGGCAACGAAGCCTGGTTCGCAACGAACAGACACCGGTTCACCACTTTTTTGAAAGAAGAGAAACATGGCAAAAGGTAAATTCGAACGGACCAAGCCGCACGTGAACGTGGGCACGATCGGTCACGTTGACCACGGCAAGACCACGCTGAC
>NZ_JBHSMP010000032.1:0-90741 GCF_042655705.1 Paraburkholderia denitrificans
ATCGCCATGGAAGAAGGTCTGCGCTTCGCAATCCGCGAAGGCGGCCGTACCGTCGGCGCCGGTGTTGTTGCCAAGATCATCGAGTAAAATCGCTGGTTTGCTGTAACAGCAGTAGAAGTTGAAGTCGATGTATCCGGGATCGGGCCGCGGCTCTCCGCCGGTCGACGGGAATTGGCGCTTGAAGCGCCGGCTCCCGCCGCATGGCCCGCTCCTTTGCTCTTTATCTAGTCTGGCGGCGCAAGTCCGCCTCGCTCTTTTCAAGGAATCGTCATGCAGAACCAGAAAATCCGTATTCGCCTGAAGGCTTTCGACTATCGCCTGATCGACCAGTCGGCTGCCGAGATCGTCGACACGGCGAAGCGGACCGGTGCAATCGTCCGTGGCCCGGTGCCGCTGCCGACGCGCATCCAGCGTTTCGACATCCTGCGTTCGCCGCACGTGAACAAGACGTCGCGCGACCAGCTCGAAATCCGTACCCACCTCCGCCTGATGGACATCGTCGACCCGACGGACAAGACCGTCGACGCGCTGATGAAGCTCGATCTGCCGGCCGGTGTGGACGTCGAAATCAAGCTGCAGTAAGGGTCTCAGGCGCTGCCCGGATCGCCGGGCGGCGCTAAGTCTTTGATTGCTTGCGGAAAACGAGAGAGGGCGTTATACTCGACGTCTTTTCGCGCATTTGCGCAAAAAGCTGGTGTGTCCCTTTCACGTGTTATGCACGAAATAACGCGCAGAAGCACGTGAAATGGCGGCGAACAAGCACCGGCACTTTGTAAATTAGCCCCGACCAATCGCAGTCGGGAATGGAGAAAACGATGAGCCTTGGACTCGTAGGTCGCAAGGTTGGCATGACCCGTATCTTCACGGCCGATGGGGACTCGATTCCCGTTACCGTGCTGGACGTGTCCGACAACCGCGTGACGCAGATCAAGACTGTTGAAACCGACGGCTACACGGCCGTTCAGGTTGCGTTTGGTACGCGCCGTGCATCGCGCGTGACGAAGCCGCTCGCAGGTCATCTCGCCAAAGCCGGCGTTCAAGCCGGTGAAATCCTCAAGGAATTCCAGATCGACGCCGCCAAGGCTGCCGAACTGTCCGCTGGCGGCGTGATCGGTGTGGATCTCTTCGCAGAAGGCCAGAAGGTCGACGTGCAAGGCGTGTCGATCGGTAAGGGCTACGCCGGTACCATCAAGCGTTACAACTTCGCTTCGGGCCGTGCTTCGCACGGTAACTCGCGCTCGCACAATGTGCCGGGCTCGATCGGTATGGCGCAGGATCCGGGCCGCGTGTTCCCGGGTAAGCGCATGACCGGTCACATGGGTGACGAAACCGTAACGGTGCAAAACCTCGAAATCGCACGTATCGACGCAGAGCGCAAGCTGCTGCTCGTGAAGGGTGCCGTTCCGGGCGCCAAGGGCGGCAAGGTTTTCGTGACGCCGGCGGTCAAGGCCCGCGTGAAGAAAGGAGCGCAATAATGGAACTGAAGCTCCTGAATGCCAATGGTCAGGAAGGTGCTGCGGTCAACGCGTCGGACGTCGTGTTCGGCCGTGACTACAACGAAGCCCTGATCCACCAGATCGTCGTCGCCTACCAGGCGAACGCACGTAGCGGCGACCGCGCTCAGAAGGATCGCGAGCAGGTCAAGCACACCACCAAGAAGCCGTGGCGCCAGAAGGGTACGGGCCGTGCTCGTGCCGGTATGTCGTCGAGCCCGCTGTGGCGCGGCGGTGGTCGCATCTTCCCGAATTCACCGGAAGAAAACTTCTCGCACAAGGTCAACAAGAAGATGCATCGCGCAGGTCTCTGCTCGATCTTCTCGCAGCTGGCCCGCGAAGGCCGCATCTCGGTCGTCGAGGATCTCTCCCTCGAAGCGCCGAAGACGAAGCTGCTGGCCGAAAAGTTCAAGGCCATGGGTCTCGAATCCGTGCTGGTCATCACCGACACGGTCGACGAGAACCTGTATCTCGCGTCGCGCAACCTGCCCCACGTGGCAGTCGTTGAGCCGCGTTACGCCGACCCGCTCTCGCTGATCTACTTCAAGAAGATTCTGATCACGAAGGCTGCGGTCGCCCAGATCGAGGAGTTGCTGTCATGAGCGAGATTCGCAAGAACGATCATCGTTTGATGCAGGTCCTGCTCGCGCCGGTGATCTCCGAAAAGGCGACGCTGGTGGCGGAGAAAAACGAACAGGTAGTGTTCGAAGTCGCGCCGGACGCGACCAAGCAGGAAGTCAAGGCTGCTGTCGAGCTGATGTTCAAGGTGGAAGTCGATTCCGTCAACGTGCTGGTCCAGAAGGGCAAAAACAAGCGTTTTGGCCGTTTCGTGGGTCGTCGCAAGGACGTGAAGAAGGCGTACGTCTGCCTGAAGCCCGGCCAGGAAATCAACTTTGAAGCGGAGGCCAAGTAATCATGGCAATCGTGAAAGTTAAGCCGACTTCGCCGGGTCGCCGCGCGATGGTGAAGATCGTCAACAAGGATCTTCACACGGGTGCACCGTACGCGCCGCTGCTCGAGAAGCAATTCTCGAAGGCCGGCCGCAACAACAACGGTCACGTGACGACGCGTCACCAGGGTGGCGGTCACAAGCATCACTACCGCGTGATCGATTTCCGTCGCAACAAGGACGGCATTCCGGCAAAGATCGAACGTCTCGAGTACGACCCGAACCGTAGCGCGAACATCGCGCTGGTTCTGTACGCAGACGGCGAGCGCCGCTACATCATCGCTCCGAAGGGTGCGACGGTTGGCCAGCAACTGATGTCGGGTTCGGAAGCTCCGATCCGCGCAGGCAACACGCTGCCGATCCGCAACATCCCGGTCGGTACGACGATCCACTGCATCGAGATGCTGCCGGGCAAGGGCGCGCAAATGGCGCGTTCGGCTGGCACGTCCGCCATGCTGCTCGCACGCGAAGGCGTGTACGCGCAGGTTCGTCTGCGTTCGGGCGAAATCCGCCGCGTGCACGTCGAGTGCCGCGCGACGATCGGTGAAGTCGGCAACGAAGAGCACAGCCTGCGCCAGATCGGCAAGGCCGGCGCGAACCGCTGGCGCGGTATCCGCCCGACGGTGCGCGGCGTTGCAATGAACCCGGTCGATCACCCGCACGGTGGTGGTGAAGGCCGCACGGCTGCAGGTCGCGATCCGGTGAGCCCGTGGGGCACGCCGACGAAGGGCTATCGCACCCGCAGCACCAAGCGCACGACGAGCATGATCGTCCAGCGCCGTCACAAGCGTTAAGGAGTAGGCAATGGCACGTTCTATCAAGAAAGGTCCGTTCTGCGACGCCCATTTGCTGAAGAAGGTTGAGGCGGCTGCAGCTACACGCGACAAGAAACCGATCAAGACCTGGTCGCGTCGTTCGACGATCCTGCCGGACTTCATCGGCCTGACGATCGCCGTTCACAACGGCCGTCAACACGTTCCCGTGTATGTCACGGAAAACATGGTCGGCCACAAGCTTGGCGAGTTCGCACTGACCCGTACGTTCAAGGGTCACGCGGCCGACAAGAAGGCCAAGAAATAAGGGGCAATCAAGATGGAAGTGAAGGCAATTCATCGCGGTGCCCGCATCTCGGCGCAGAAAACGCGTCTTGTGGCTGACCAGATCCGCGGTCTGCCGGTCGACAAGGCACTGAACGTTCTGACGTTCTCGCCGAAGAAAGCGGCTGGCATCGTGAAAAAGGTTGTGCTCTCGGCGATCGCCAATGCTGAGCACAACGAAGGCGCCGATATCGACGAGCTGCGCATCAAGAGCATCTATGTCGACAAGGCTGCTTCGCTGAAGCGTTTCACCGCACGCGCTAAGGGTCGCGGTAACCGCATCGAGAAGCAATCCTGTCACATCACTGTGACGGTCGGGAATTAAGGAGCCATACGATGGGACAGAAAATTCATCCGACTGGCTTCCGTTTGGCCGTCAGCCGCAATTGGGCGTCGCGCTGGTACGCGAACAACAACAATTTCGCGGCGATGTTGAAGGAAGACATCGGTGTTCGTGAATACCTGAAGAAGAAGCTGAAGAACGCTTCGGTGGGCCGTGTTGTGATCGAGCGTCCGGCAAAGAACGCGCGTATCACGATTTACAGCTCGCGTCCGGGTGTGGTGATCGGCAAGAAGGGCGAGGACATCGAACTCCTCAAGGCCGAACTGCAAAAGCGCATGGGCGTGCCCGTTCACGTCAACATCGAAGAAATCCGCAAGCCGGAAACCGATGCGCAACTGATCGCCGATTCGATCACGCAACAGCTCGAGCGCCGGATCATGTTCCGCCGGGCGATGAAGCGCGCGATGCAGAACGCGATGCGTCTGGGTGCCCAGGGCATCAAGATCATGAGCGCCGGCCGTCTGAACGGTATCGAAATCGCGCGTACCGAGTGGTACCGCGAAGGTCGCGTGCCGCTTCATACGCTGCGTGCCGACATCGACTACGCAACCTCGGAAGCGAAGACGACGTACGGCATCATCGGCGTGAAGGTTTGGGTCTACAAGGGCGACACGCTCGGCCGCAACGACGCACCGGTGGTGGAAGAAGTCGCCGAAGAAAAGCGTCCGCGCCGCAACGCGCGCCCGGGCGATCGTCGCCCGCGTCGTGATGGTGAAGGCGCACCGGGCGCCCGTCGTGGCGCACCGCGCCGTGGCGCGGCTGGCGGTGACGGCAAGAGTGGAGAATAACGATGCTGCAACCGAAACGCAGGAAGTACCGCAAAGAGCAGAAGGGTCGTAACACCGGCGTCGCAACGCGCGGCAACGCAGTTTCGTTCGGTGAATACGGTCTGAAGGCTATCGGTCGCGGCCGCCTGACCGCGCGTCAAATCGAAGCGGCGCGTCGTGCAATGACGCGTCACATCAAGCGCGGCGGCCGCATCTGGATCCGCATTTTCCCGGACAAGCCGATCTCGCAAAAGCCGGCTGAAGTACGTATGGGTAACGGTAAGGGTAACCCGGAGTACTACGTCGCCGAGATCCAACCGGGCAAGATGCTGTATGAAATGGATGGTGTGACCGAGGAACTGGCCCGTGAAGCCTTCCGTCTGGCTGCAGCGAAGCTGCCGCTGAAGACGGTCTTCATGGTTCGCCAGCTCGGCTCCTAAGGAGTGAATGATGAAGGCTTCTGAACTTCACCAGAAAGACAAGGCCGCGCTCAACCAGGAGCTGTCGGACCTCTTGAAGGCGCAATTCGGCCTGCGCATGCAACTCGCGACCCAGCAGCTCACGAACACGAGCCAGCTGAAGAAGGTCCGTCGCGACATCGCACGTGTGCGGACCGTCCTGACTGAGAAGGCGAACCAGAAATGAACGATAGCGTGAAAACCTCGCTTAAGCGGACGCTGGTCGGCAAGGTCGTCAGCAACAAGATGGACAAGACGGTCACCGTCCTGGTCGAGCGCCGCGTCAAGCACCCGATCTACGGCAAGTACGTCGTGCAGTCGAAGAAGTACCACGCGCACGACGAGTCGAACACGTACAACGAGGGTGACCTCGTCGAAATCCAGGAAACCCGTCCGCTGTCGAAGACGAAGGCCTGGACCGTGTCGAAGCTGGTCGAAGCTGCTCGCATCATCTAAGGGAGCAATCCCTTCGAAGCGCCTCATCCGGGGCTTCATGCCCCGGCCTGATGCGCGGTAGTAGAAGTTGTTGAAATCGCTACAGATTTCGCTTGCAAGTCCAAGATTGTCTCGATACAATCTTGGACTTCCCTCTTTATGGGTTTGCTGTTGGCAAAGCAGCAGGCGAAAGTAGGTGGGAATCTGTAAAACGCGGGTGCGGGCGCCAGTCCGGATCTGCAAGATTCACCGGAATGCGATGGCCGGTTTCGTTTGCCGTCGCTGCTGTTCTTACCCAAGCAGCTGAGCGGTCGTTCTAGTGGCGGCGCGGCTGACGGGACCAAGACTGACCGGGTGTGCCATGGTGGCGCAGCCGGATTAAGTTGGGAAAGATAAACCATGATCCAGACCGAATCTCGGCTTGAAGTGGCCGACAACACGGGTGCGCGTGAAGTCATGTGCATCAAGGTGCTCGGCGGCTCGAAGCGTCGTTATGCCAGCATTGGCGACATCATCAAGGTGACCGTCAAGGAAGCAACGCCGCGCGGGCGCGTGAAGAAGGGCGAAATCTACAACGCTGTTGTGGTTCGTACCGCCAAGGGCGTGCGCCGTCAAGACGGCTCGCTGATCAAGTTCGATGGCAACGCCGCCGTGCTTTTGAACACCAAGCTTGAGCCGATCGGCACCCGTATTTTCGGGCCGGTCACGCGTGAGCTGCGTAGCGAGCGATTCATGAAGATCGTTTCGCTCGCGCCGGAAGTGCTGTAAGGAGTCGCGATGAACAAGATTCGCAAGGGTGACGAAGTCATCGTCATCACCGGCAAGGACAAGGGCAAGCGCGGTGTCGTGCTGGCCGTTGGTGAAGAGCGCGTGACCGTCGAAGGCCTCAACATCGCTAAAAAGCATGTGAAGCCGAACCCCATGAAGGGTACGACTGGTGGCGTGGAAGCCAAGGCGATGCCGCTGCACATTTCGAACGTCGCACTCGTCGACGCGAATGGCAAGGCTTCGCGTGTCGGCATCAAGGTCGAAGGGGACAAGAAGGTTCGGTTCCTGAAGACGACCGGTGCTGTCCTGAGCGCCTGACGCTGCGGAGTAAAAAATGGCACGTTTGCAAGAATTTTATAAAGAGAAGGTCGTTCCGGGCCTGATCGAGAAGTTCGGTTACAAGTCGATCATGGAAGTGCCGCGCCTCACCAAGATCACCCTGAACATGGGTGTTGGTGAAGCCGTCGCCGACAAGAAGGTCCTCGATCACGCTGTTGGCGATCTCACGAAGATTGCTGGCCAGAAGCCCGTCGTGACGAAGTCGCGCAAGGCAATCGCCGGTTTCAAGATCCGCGAAAGCTATCCGATCGGCACGATGGTCACGCTGCGTGGCCAGGCCATGTACGAATTCCTCGACCGTTTCGTGACGGTTGCGCTGCCCCGCGTGCGCGACTTCCGTGGCGTTTCGGGCAAGGCGTTCGACGGCCGCGGCAACTACAACATCGGTGTGAAAGAGCAGATCATTTTCCCCGAAATCGACTACGACAAGATCGACGCGCTGCGTGGGCTGAACATCAGCATCACGACGACTGCGAAGACCGACGAAGAAGCAAAGGCACTGCTCGCCGGCTTCAAGTTCCCGTTCAGAAACTGAGGTTACCGTGGCTAAACTGGCACTGATCGAACGTGAAAAGAAGCGCGCCCGTCTGGCGGCGAAGTATGCACCGAAGCGCGCAGCGCTGAAGGCAGTCATCGACGACCAAAGCAAGTCGGACGAAGAGCGTTACGCAGCTCGCCTCGAACTGCAACAACTGCCGCGCAACTCGAGCCTGACCCGCAAGCGTAACCGCTGCGCGCTGACGGGCCGTCCGCGTGGCACGTTCCGCAAATTTGGTCTCGCACGCAACAAGATTCGTGAAATCGCGTTCCGTGGTGAGATCCCTGGCGTCACCAAGGCGAGCTGGTAATAGGAGAAACATAAATGAGCATGAGTGATCCTATCGCCGATATGCTGACTCGCATCCGCAATGCGCAGATGGTCGAGAAGGTTTCGGTGCAAATGCCCTCGTCGAAAGTCAAGATTGCGATCGCGCAGGTCCTGAAGGACGAAGGTTATATCGACGACTTCGCAGTGAAGAGCGAAGGCGCAAAGTCGGAATTGAACATCGCGTTGAAGTACTACGCTGGCCGTCCGGTCATCGAGCGCCTTGAGCGCGTCTCGAAGCCTGGCCTGCGCGTGTACCGCGGCCGCAACGACATCCCGCAGGTCATGAATGGCCTCGGCGTTGCGATCGTGTCGACGCCGAAGGGTGTGATGACGGACCGCAAGGCTCGCGCCAATGGCGTGGGCGGCGAAGTCATCTGCTACGTCGCTTAACGCCGAAGGAGAAGAAACATGTCTCGAGTAGGTAAGAGCCCGATCGCGCTGCAAGGCGCAGAGGCGACGCTCAGCGACGAGAAGATTACCGTCAAGGGCCCGCTGGGTACGATTTCGCAGGCTGCGAACAGCCTCGTCAAGGTGGTGAACGACAACGGCACGTTGAAGTTCGAGCCGACCGACGAAAGCCGCGAAGCCAATGCGATGTCGGGCACGATGCGCGCGATCGTCGCGAACATGGTGCAAGGCGTGACGAAGGGTTTCGAGCGCAAGCTGACGCTGGTTGGCGTCGGCTACCGTGCTCAGGCGCAAGGCGACAAGCTGAACCTGTCGCTGGGTTTCTCGCACCCGGTGGTGCATCAGATGCCCGAAGGCGTGAAGGCCGAAACCCCGTCGCAAACGGAAATCGTGATCAAGGGGATCGACAAGCAGAAAGTCGGCCAAACCGCTGCCGAAGTGCGCGGTTATCGCCCGCCTGAGCCCTATAAGGGCAAGGGTGTGCGTTACGCCGACGAGGTTGTGATCCTCAAAGAAACGAAGAAGAAGTAAGGGTGCGCAATCATGGATAAGACTCAATCTCGCCTGCGCCGCGCTCGTCAGACGCGTCTCAAGATCGCTGAGCTGCAGGTCGCGCGTCTGGCCGTGCATCGCACGAACACGCACATCTATGCGCAAGTGTTCTCGCCGTGCGGCACCAAGGTGCTCGCCAGCGCGTCGACGCTCGAAGCCGAAGTGCGTGCGCAACTGGCTGACCAATCGGGCAAGGGCGGCAACGTCGCCGCTGCCACGCTGATCGGCAAGCGTATCGCAGAAAAGGCCAAGGCCGCCGGCATCGAATCCGTCGCCTTTGACCGCTCGGGTTTCCGCTACCACGGCCGCGTCAAGGCGCTGGCTGAGGCTGCGCGCGAAGCCGGGCTCAAGTTCTAAGGAAGGAATTCGTCATGGCAAAGATGCAAGCGAAAGTTCAGGCTGACGAGCGCGACGACGGCCTTCGCGAAAAAATGATTTCGGTCAATCGCGTGACCAAGGTCGTGAAGGGTGGCCGTATTCTCGGCTTCGCCGCACTGACCGTGGTTGGCGATGGTGATGGCCGCATCGGTATGGGCAAGGGCAAGGCGAAGGAAGTGCCGGTCGCTGTCCAGAAGGCAATGGAGCAGGCTCGCCGCAACATGTTCAAGGTGCCGTTGAAGAACGGCACGCTGCAACACGAAGTGCACGGCAAGCACGGCGCGTCGGCAGTCCTCCTCGCTCCGGCGAAGGACGGTACTGGCGTGATCGCCGGCGGCCCGATGCGCGCAGTGTTCGACGTGATGGGCGTGCAGAACGTCGTGGCGAAGAGCCACGGTTCGACGAACCCGTACAACCTCGTTCGTGCGACGCTGGACGGCCTGCGCAAGCAGTCGACCCCGGCTGACATCGCGGCGAAGCGCGGCAAGTCCGTCGAAGAAATTCTGGGCTAAGGGTGGGCACCATGTCTGAAAAAACTGTCAAGGTTCAGCTCGTCAAGAGCCTGATTGGGACCCGCGAATCGCACCGCGCCACCGTGCGCGGCCTCGGCCTGCGCCGCCTGAACTCGGTCTCCGAGCTGCAGGACACGCCGGCCGTGCGCGGCATGATCAACAAGGTCTCGTACCTCGTTAAGGTCATCGGCTAAGCGGTCGACCAAAGTCTCCAGGAGTTGAAAATGGAATTGAATAACCTGAAGCCGGCAGAAGGCGCGAAGCACGCAAAGCGTCGCGTCGGTCGCGGCATCGGCTCCGGCCTCGGCAAGACCGCTGGCCGTGGTCACAAGGGTCAGAAATCGCGTTCGGGCGGTTTCCACAAGGTCGGTTTCGAAGGCGGTCAAATGCCGCTGCAGCGTCGTCTGCCGAAGCGTGGCTTCACGTCGCTCACGAAGGAATTCGTGGGTGAAGTGCGCCTCTCCGACCTGGAAACGCTGCCGGTCGACGAAATCGATCTGTTGGCGCTGAAGCAGGCTGGCCTCGTGGGCGAACTGACCCGCAGCGCGAAGATCATCGCCACCGGCGAGATCAAGCGCAAGGTCGTCGTGAAGGGTCTGGGTGCGACGAAGGGTGCGCGTGCTGCGATCGAAGCAGCAGGCGGCTCTTTTGCCGAGTGATTGTGAGTGGTGCGTGCGGGCTTGCCCGCCGTCCCTAGCATCTGCATCGGAGAAGCTACTTGGCTAACAGTCCGAGTCTCGCAAAAACCGGTCGCAGCGCACCGAAGTTCGGCGACCTGCGTCGGCGTGCAGTGTTCCTGCTGCTGGCGCTGGTCGTTTATCGCATCGGCGCGCATATTCCGGTTCCGGGCATCGACCCGGAGCAGCTGGCGAAGCTCTTCCAGAGCCAGTCGGGCGGCATCCTTGGTATGTTCAACATGTTCTCGGGTGGCGCACTGCAGCGGTTCACGATTTTCGCGCTGGGTGTGATGCCGTATATCTCGGCGTCGATCATCCTGCAGCTGATGGCGATCGTCTCGCCGCAGCTGGAAGCGCTGAAGAAGGAAGGGCAGGCTGGACAACGCAAGATCACGCAGTACACGCGGATCTTCACGGTGGTACTGGCGACGTTCCAGGCATTCGGTATCGCGATTGCACTGGAAAACCAGCCGGGCCTCGTGATCGATCCGGGCATGGTGTTCCGCCTGACGACGGTCGTGACGCTCGTGACCGGCACGATGTTCCTGATGTGGCTCGGTGAGCAGATCACGGAACGCGGCCTTGGCAACGGCATCTCGATCATCATCTTCGGCGGCATCGCGGCGGGCTTCCCGAATGCGGTGAGCGGGCTGTTCTCGCTGGTCCAGACCGGTTCGATGGGACCGTTCTCCGCGATCCTGGTCGTTGTGCTGATCGCTGCGGTGACTTACCTGGTGGTGTTCATCGAACGCGGCCAGCGCAAGATCCTCGTGAACTATGCGAAGCGTCAGGTCGGCAACAAGATTTACGGCGGGCAGTCGTCCCACCTGCCGCTGAAGTTGAACATGTCGGGCGTGATTCCGCCGATCTTCGCATCGTCGATCATCCTGTTCCCGGCAACCATCCTGAACTGGTTCAGTTCGGGGTCGCGATCCAGCTGGTTCGCAGACACGCTGCACAACGTGGCCGAAGCTCTCAAGCCCGGTCAACCCGTGTATGTGTTGCTGTACGCGTTGGCGATTGTGTTCTTCTGCTTCTTCTACACCGCACTGGTGTTCAACAGCAGGGAAACGGCCGACAACCTGAAGAAGAGTGGCGCGTTCGTGCCGGGCATCCGCCCTGGCGACCAGACGGCACGCTATATCGACCGCATCCTCACGCGTCTGACGCTGGCCGGTGCGCTCTATATCGTGTTTGTTTGTCTGCTACCGGAATTCTTGGTGCTGCGCTGGAATGTGCCGTTTTATTTTGGTGGAACGTCGCTGCTGATCATTGTCGTCGTCACAATGGATTTCATGGCGCAGGTGCAGTCGTACGTGATGTCGCAACAATATGAATCGCTGCTCAAGAAGGCAAACTTCAAGGGCGGCGGCGTCCCGATGCGTTGAAAGGACCTATGGCCAAAGACGATGTAATCCAGATGCAGGGCGAGGTGATCGAAAACCTCCCCAACGCGACCTTCCGGGTGAAGCTGGAGAACGGCCATGTCGTGCTGGGTCATATTTCCGGAAAGATGCGGATGCACTACATCCGCATTCTTCCGGGCGACAAGGTGACGGTTGAATTGACGCCTTACGATCTGTCGCGTGCGCGGATCGTGTTCCGGGCGAAGTGATTTAGAAAAAGGGTAATATCATGAAAGTGATGGCATCGGTAAAGCGCATTTGCCGCAACTGCAAAATCATCAAGCGCAACGGCGTCGTTCGCGTGATCTGCAGCTCGGACCCGCGCCACAAGCAGCGTCAAGGCTGATCAGCGCGCTTGCGCTTTTTGTTTGAGGAAAAACAATGGCTCGTATCGCAGGGGTTAACATCCCGAACCACCAGCACACCGAAATCGGCCTGACCGCAATTTTCGGTATCGGCCGCACGCGTTCGCGCAACATCTGCGTGTCCGCTGGTGTGCCGTTTGACAAGAAGGTCAAGGACCTGAACGACGCGGATCTGGAAAAGCTGCGTGAGGAAGTGGGCAAGTTTGTCGTCGAAGGCGATCTGCGCCGTGAAGTGACGATGAACATCAAGCGCCTGATGGACCTCGGCTGCTACCGCGGCGTGCGCCATCGCAAGGGCCTGCCCCTGCGTGGCCAGCGTACGCGCACCAATGCGCGCACGCGCAAGGGTCCGCGCCGCGCAGCACAGTCGCTGAAGAAGTAAGCGGATCTGATAGTTACAGGAAAACGTAATGGCTAAGGCTTCGAACAACACCGCGGCGCAACGCGTTCGCAAGAAGGTTAAGAAGAACGTCGCCGAGGGCGTGGTTCACGTTCACGCGTCGTTCAACAACACCATCATCACGATCACCGACCGTCAAGGCAACGCACTTGCCTGGGCAACCTCGGGCGGTCAGGGCTTCAAGGGTTCGCGCAAGTCGACCCCGTTCGCAGCTCAGGTCGCAGCCGAATCGGCTGGCCGCGTGGCGATGGAATACGGCGTGAAGAACCTCGAAGTGCGTATCAAGGGCCCCGGCCCGGGCCGCGAATCGGCGGTGCGCGCGCTGCATGGTCTTGGCATCAAGATCACCGCGATCTCCGACGTGACGCCGGTTCCGCACAACGGCTGCCGTCCGCCGAAGCGCCGCCGCATCTAAGGCGTCGCTTTTGCCTTGCGCCTGTGACGCCGGCAACGGCGCCCGCAGGCTCTCGGCGTTATTGAATTGACTAAGCCCACCGTTCGGTTCAAAGAACCGGACTAGCGTGAAGGCGGGGTTTTCCCACCGGCTCTCGCGTGATCAATTATCGAAGGAAAATAACGTGGCACGTTATATCGGCCCGAAGGCCAAGCTGTCCCGCCGTGAAGGCACCGACCTGTTCCTGAAGAGCGCCCGCCGCTCGCTCGCCGACAAGTGCAAGCTCGACAGCAAGCCGGGTCAGCATGGCCGCACCTCGGGTGCGCGCACGTCGGACTATGGCACGCAGCTGCGCGAAAAGCAAAAAGTGAAGCGCATCTACGGCGTGCTCGAGCGCCAGTTCCGCCGCTACTTCGCGGAAGCTGACCGCCGCAAGGGCAACACCGGCGAAAACCTGCTGCAACTGCTCGAATCGCGTTTCGACAACGTCGTCTACCGCATGGGCTTCGCCTCGACGCGCGCTGAAGCGCGTCAGCTCGTGAGCCACAAGGCGCTCACGCTGAACGGCGTCGTCGCGAACGTTCCGTCGATGCAAGTGAAGGCAGGCGACGTCGTTGCCGTGCGCGAAAAGTCGAAGAAGCAGGCTCGTATCGTCGAAGCACTGTCGCTGGCTGAGCAAGGCGGCATGGCGAGCTGGGTCGCAGTCGACGCGAAGAAGTTCGAAGGTACGTTCAAGAGCGTGCCGGAGCGCAGCGATATCGCTGGCGACATCAATGAAAGCCTGATCGTCGAATTGTATTCGCGTTAATCGGATTGACAGCCGGGGTTGCCTCTTTGCTTTATGCGAGAGGTGTCCTCGGCTGTTCATTTTCAGGTTGTTGCCATTCTCAGCCTTATCGGTGTAACGAGCCGAGGGTATTGAAAAGGAAAACCTATGCAAACCAGTTTGTTGAAACCCAAGATCATCGCTGTGGAATCGCTCGGCGAGAACCACGCGAAAGTGGTCATGGAGCCGTTCGAACGCGGTTATGGCCACACCTTGGGTAACGCGCTTCGGCGCGTGCTGCTGTCGTCGATGGTGGGCTACGCGCCGACCGAAGTGACGATCGCAGGCGTCGTGCACGAATACTCGACGCTCGACGGTGTGCAAGAGGATGTGGTCAACCTGCTGTTGAACCTGAAGGGCGTGGTGTTCAAGCTGCATAACCGTGACGAAGTGACGGTTACGCTGCGCAAGGAATCGGAAGGCGTCGTGACGGCGGGCGACATCGAACTGTCGCACGACTGCGAAGTCATCAACCCGGATCACGTGATCGCGCGTCTGACGAAGGGCGGCAAGCTCGACGTCCAGATCAAGGTCGAAAAGGGCCGTGGCTATGTCCCGGGCAACGTGCGCCGTTATGGCGACGAATCGGCCAAGATCATCGGCCGCATCGTGCTCGACGCATCGTTCTCGCCGGTTCGCCGCGTGAGCTACGCCGTGGAAAGCGCGCGTGTCGAACAGCGTACCGACCTCGACAAGCTCGTGATGAACATCGAAACCAACGGCGTGATCTCGCCTGAGGAAGCGATCCGCCAGTCGGCGCGCATCCTCGTGGATCAGCTGTCGGTGTTCGCTGCCCTGGAAGGCACGGAAACGGCTGCGGAAGCACCGTCGCGCGCACCGCAGATCGACCCGATCCTGCTGCGTCCGGTGGACGATCTCGAACTCACGGTTCGCTCGGCGAACTGCCTGAAGGCCGAGAACATCTACTACATCGGCGACCTGATCCAGCGCACCGAAAACGAGCTGCTCAAGACCCCGAATCTGGGTCGCAAGTCGCTCAACGAGATCAAGGAAGTGCTCGCTTCGCGCGGTCTCACGCTCGGCATGAAGCTCGAAAACTGGCCGCCGGCCGGGTTGGACAAATAAGCCGACAAGCAAGCAATGTGGCACGGACGCGGATTTTCCTTTAGAATCCGCGTCTTGCCTTTTTCACGTACCGGCCCGTGTCTCACTTGATGTTGAGGCGATAGAAGAGCTGGACAAAAACTCTGTTTCAAGGAAACTGAAATGCGTCACCGTCATGGTCTGCGGAAACTGAACCGCACGAGCAGCCACCGTCTGGCAATGCTCCGTAACATGTCCAACTCGCTGATCGAGCACGAAGTCATCAAGACGACGCTGCCGAAGGCGAAGGAACTCCGTAAAGTTGTCGAGCCCCTCATCACGCTCGGCAAGAAGCCGTCGCTCGCAAACCGCCGTCTGGCATTCAACCGTCTGCGCGATCGTGACTCGGTCGCGAAGCTGTTCGACGTGCTCGGCCCGCGTTTCGCGAACCGTCCGGGCGGCTACCTGCGCATCCTGAAGTTCGGCTTCCGCGTCGGCGACAACGCACCGATGGCGCTCGTCGAGCTGCTCGACCGTCCGGAAGTTTCGGAAGAAGAGAACGTGCAAGAAGCGGCATAAGCTTCCTGCGGCGTTCGAGCCGTATGCAAAAAAGCCAGGCAACGCCTGGCTTTTTTGCTTTGGACGGGGAATAAGGGCGCGCAGGGGCTGTTTGCCGACTGTTCGTCCCTTGCGAGCGCGACTTGTCGCACCAGCCACTAACGGAACGGGTGTGGCCCCGGTGGTACGATAACGTTCTGTTTACGCCTCGCGCCGGAATTCGCCGTGACCCTCAATGCGACCCTGATGCTGACGACGGTGCCCGACACCGCGACCGCCGACCGGCTGGCCGCGCAGGCGCTCGCGCAGCGTCTGGCGGCATGCGTCACGCGTCTCGGCGCAGTTCAATCGCAGTATCACTGGCAGGGCAAAGTCGAGTCCGCCGACGAAATTCAGTTGCTCTTCAAGACGAGCGTCGCCCGTGCGGCCGAGCTCGAAGAGTTCATCCAGGCACAGCACCCGTACGACACGCCCGAAATCCTTTCGTGGCAGGTCACGGCGTCGAACGCTTACGGGCAGTGGATCAATGCCGAAACTCAGCGTCCCATTCATGTTTAACCGCTTCGAACGGCGCCTGCGCGCCGGGTTCTCCTTCCTCGTCGCGCTGCTCTCGCTCCTCGCGTTTACGCCGCTCGCCCATGCCGACGGCGACCTGCTCGAACCCGATCAGGCGTTTGGTTTCAGCGCCTCCGAGCAGCCGGGCGGCGTTGACGTTCACTTTAAGGTCGCCGATGGCTACTACCTGTATCGCGAGCACTTCGTGTTCGCGACGCGCGGCGGCACGGCGACGCTCGGCACGCCCGAAATGCCCGCGGGTCACATCAAGTTCGATCCGACCTTCCAGAAGAACCTGGAGATTTACCGGGGCCAACTGACGATCCGCGTGCCGGTGAAGGACGCGAGCGGGCCGTTCGATCTCGCGGTGACGTCGCAAGGCTGCGCGGACGCTGGCATCTGCTATCCGCCTGCCGTGCATGTCTTCCATGTGAGCGGTGCGGCGCTGCAATCGGCCGGAGCCGGGACGGCGGCCAATGCCGCGCAGTCCGCCACGGACTCGCCGGATACACAAAGCAATGCATCAGACAATGCATCCGGTAACGACGAACCGTGGTACGTGCGCGCGACCAGCGCCGATTACGCGCAGTCGCTGCTCCAGGGCGGCCGCTTCTTCGCCGTGGTGGGCCTGTATTTCCTCGCCGGGATGGTGATGAGCCTCCTGCCGTGTTCGTATCCGATGATCCCGATCCTCTCGGCGATCATCGTTGGCGAAGGCGCACGCGTGACGCGCGCGCGCGGTTTCGCGCTCTCGTTCACCTACGTGCTCGGCATGGCGCTCGTTTATACGGTGCTGGGCATTGCCGCGGCGATGGTCGGCCAGGCCCTTGGCGCGTGGCTGCAAAACCCGTGGGTGCTCGGCGCGTTCGCCGTGCTGCTCACCGCATTCGCGCTCACGCTGATCGCCGGTTACGACATCGCCTTGCCGCAGCGCTGGCAGGACGGCGCATCGCGCGCCTCGCAGGGGCGCTCGGGCGGCAAGTTCGCCGCCGTCGCCGCGATGGGTGCGCTCTCCGCACTCGTCGTGGGCGCGTGCATGACCGCGCCGCTCTTCGCCGTGCTCGCGTTCATCGCCCATACGGGCAACGCCGTGCTCGGCGGCGCCGCGCTTTTCGCCATGGGCATCGGCCTTGGCGTGCCGCTCATGATCATCGGCTTCGGCGCGGGTACGCTGCTGCCGCGCGCGGGCGGCTGGATGGACGGCGTGAAGGTGTTCTTCGGCGTGGTGCTGCTTGCAGCTGCGCTGTGGATCGTGTGGCCGGTGCTCGGCGCAACCACGAAGATGCTGCTCGCCGCACTCTGGCTGCTGCTTGCCGCCGCGGCGCTCGGGCTGTTCACGCCGAATGCCGGAAGCGCGACCGTCTGGCGCCGGCTCGGACGCGGCGTCGGCGCCGCGTTCGCGATCTGGGCGGCGACGTTGCTGGTCGGCCTGGCGGCGGGTTCGACTGATCCGCTGCGCCCGCTCGGCGTGCTCGCCATGCGCGCGGGTGGTGCGAGCGCCACGGCGTCCACGACGGCAGGCGCACCGGATGCGAACACGCTGCCGTTCGCCAGTGTGGCCTCGCCCGCGCAGCTCGATGCCGCGCTCGGGACGGCGGGCAGGCCGTCGATGCTCGATTTCTACGCCGACTGGTGCGTGAGCTGCAAGGAGTTGGAGAAGTTCACGTTCAGCGACCCGCGCGTCGCGGCGCGTCTGAAGCAACTCGGCCTGATGCGCGCAGATGTGACGGCGAACAATCAGGACGATCAGGCGCTGCTCAAGCGCTTTGGCCTGTTCGGGCCGCCGGGCATCATCTTCTTCGATGCGAAGGGGCACGAAGTGTTGCGCGTCGTGGGTTACGAGCCTGCGGACCGTTTCCTCGCGCGACTGGATCAGGTGGCCGCGCGGATGGCGCCGCCTGTGCCGCAGTCGTAAAACACGCAGCGAGCGGATACGAAAAAGGCACGTCGATCGGACGTGCCTTTTTTACAGCAGCTGCGCTCCGGTGAACCGGGGCGCCGCGCGACTTACTTCTGCTCGCGCAACAGACGCGCAGCGTCGAGCGCGAAGTACGTGAGAATGCCGTCCGCGCCTGCGCGCTTGAACGCGAGCAGCGATTCCATCATCACCTTGTCGTGATCGAGCCAGCCGTTTTGCGCGGCGGCCTTGAGCATCGCGTATTCGCCGCTCACCTGATACACGTACGTCGGGAAGCGGAATTCGTCCTTCACGCGGCGCACGATGTCGAGATACGGCATGCCCGGCTTCACCATCACCATGTCGGCGCCTTCCTCGATGTCGAGGCGCACTTCGCGCAGCGCTTCGTCGCTGTTGGCCGGATCCATCTGGTAAGTCATCTTGTTGCTCTTGCCCAGATTCGATGCCGATTGCACCGCATCGCGGAACGGGCCGTAGAACGCTGAAGCATACTTGGCCGAATACGCCATGATCTTCGCGTGGACGTGGTTCTCGCTTTCCAGCATCTCGCGGATGGCGCCGATGCGGCCGTCCATCATGTCCGACGGCGCGACGATATCGCAGCCCGCCTCGACCTGCGTGCGCGCCTGCGCGACGAGGATCTCGACCGTCACATCGTTGATCACGTAACCATTCTCGTCGAGCACGCCGTCCTGGCCGTGGCTCGTGTACGGATCGAGTGCGACGTCGCACAGCACGCCCAGCTCCGGGAAGCGCTTCTTCAGTTCGCGCACGGCGTTCGGAATCGTGCCTTCGGGGTTGGTGGCCTCGATGCCGTCGGGCGTCTTGAGCGACGGATCGACAGCCGGGAACAGCGACAGCACCGGCACGCCGAGTTCGACGCATTGCTCGGCGACGCCCATCAACAGATCGACCGAGATGCGTTCGACGCCCGGCATCGACGGCACGGCTTCGCGCACGTTGTTGCCGGCGACGACGAACACCGGGTAGATCAGATCGTTCGTGGTCAGGATGTTTTCGCGCATCAGGCGGCGCGAGAAGTCGTCACGGCGCATGCGGCGCGGACGATGATGCGGATAGAAGCTCATGTCGGCGGATTTTCTGAGTCGAAGTGGGTTCCCGGCGGCCCCGGAAACTTTTCAGGACAATGGTATATCATACCGATCGAGCGAGGCGCCCTGCGCCGGACTCCCCGCTTCTCCTCCCTGAGCGGGTGCCTGTCGTTTTTCGATAAGGCTGTTTAACCCGCCGGCACTAACGGCGGGTTTTTTTATGTCCGCCTGAAACGGACTGCGACGCCCGCCAATGTGCGACAACGTGAATCGGCCGGATCTTCGCCGTGATGTCCCCAAAAAGGACGCGAGAGGCGAGTCGCATGCGGTGCTCTCTGCCCGCATGCGGCAACCACTTTATTTCACGGGGCTTTCAGCGGCTCCGCCCGCGTCGCCCTGGTCGGCGGGCGGTACGAGCCAGTTTTCGATCTGCGTGTTCGCCTCTTCCAGCCCGACGCGCTTGAGCGCCGAGAAAAGTTGCGCGCTCAATTCGCCTTCGAAGCCCTGCTGACGGTATTCGTCGAACGCCTTTTTCGTCGCACGCAGCGCGAGCACAGACTCCTGTCGAGTCAATTTGTCGCATTTGGTCAGCAGTGCGTGGATCGGCCGGCCCGTCGGCGCAAACCACTCGATCATGCGGCAGTCGAGGTCGGTCAGCGGACGGCGCGCGTCCATCATCAGGATCAGGCCGCGCAACTGCGCGCGCGACTGCAGATACTGGGACAGCAGCGCTTCCCAGTGCGCCTTCGAGGCCTCCGGCACTTCCGCATATCCGTAGCCGGGCAGGTCGACGACATAGCCCGTGGGAGCGTCGGCCGGGCCGACCGCAAAATAGTTGATGTGCTGGGTGCGCCCCGGCGTCTTCGACGCGAATGCGAGCCGTTTCTGGTTGCACAGCAGGTTGATCGCCGTGGATTTGCCGGCGTTCGAGCGGCCGGCAAACGCAATTTCCGGCCGCGCCGTGGCGGGCAGATCGCGCAGATGGTTTACCGTCGTGAAAAAGCGGGCTTGGTGCAGCAGGAAGGCCATCTGGAAAACCACAATATGAGACAACTTGGCGGCTTTGCCGCAGGCCCGGAGGCGGCCGGGAAGGAATTCAGGATATCGGGAGGAGGCCCGACTGGCGCGGTTGCGTCCACCGCGCTATTGTACAATGGGACGATTTACTGAATACCTGTGAGGCCTGCGCGGACCTTTCGGGGCAGTTCGGGGGCAGTTCGGTCTCTGACGTACTTTGCAGAACCTTATTCCCACAAGACGAAACAAGGTGCGCGAATGAATCGACTGTGTAAGTCCTTGAAGGTGCACGAATTTTGGGCGGTGGCAGGTTTTGCGGCAGGTCTCTCGATGATGTCGGCGTCGGCGCTGGCCGATGCGGCCAAGCCGAATGCGGCGAACGCAGCGCACGGCCAGGCCATTGCGGCGCAGGTGTGCGTGGCCTGTCACGCCGCAGACGGCAATAGTCCGGCGGCCACGTATCCGAAGCTCGCTGGCCAGCATGCCGACTATCTCGTCAAGCAGCTCGCGGACTTCAAATCGCAGGGCGGCAAGCCGCCCGCACGTAGTAATCCGATCATGAGCGGCCTCGCTGCGACGCTGTCGGATCAGGATGCAATCGACGTTGCTGCCTGGTTCGCCTCGCAGACAACCAAGCCCGGTTACGCGCGCGACGCGAAGACTGTGCCGCTTGGTCAGCGCATCTGGCGCGGCGGCATTGCGGAGAAGGGCGTTCCGGCCTGTGCGGCGTGTCATGGGCCGACCGGTCAGGGCATTCCGGTTCAGTATCCGCGTCTGTCGGGCCAGTGGGCGGACTATGTCGCGGCGCAGCTCAACGCGTTCCAGCAAGGCACGCGCAACAACAGCGAGCCGATGCGGCAGATTGCGCGCCGCATGTCGGACGATGAAATCAAGGCCGTGGCCGATTACGCCGCCGGTCTGCACTGAATAGGCGTGGCGCACAGCGGGTGCGCCAGCCGGTCGAAGAATAAGAAGGGGGAGGGCGCCGCCGGTGTTGCGGCGCAGCCCCCTTTTTGCTGTCCGGTGACGATCGAGTTGCCGTTTGATGTGGAGTTGGAATGAGCGTCACCCCGTCGGGTCTGCAGTCGAACGTGCGCCAGAAGGCGTTCAGGAACGCCATCGAACTGCTCAGTTCGATGCGTTTTGCCATCGCGCTGCTAGTCGTGCTTGCGATTGCGAGCGTCATCGGCACCGTCCTCACCCAGGACGATCCGTATCCCAATTACGTGAACCAGTTCGGCCCGTTCTGGGCCGACGTCTTCCGGTCGCTGAGCCTCTATACGGTCTACAGCGCCTGGTGGTTCATGACGATCCTCGGTTTTCTCGTCGTGTCGATCTCGCTCTGCGTGATTCGCAACGCGCCGAAGATGATCGCCGACGCGAGGAGCTGGAAGGACAAGGTCCGCGAAGCCAGCCTGCACGCGTTCCACCACAAGGGCGAATTCGTGCACGAGGGCGCCACGCGCGCGCAGACGGCCGCGACGCTCGGCAAGCTCACGCAGCGCCTCGGCTACCGGTTCGTCACGCGCGAGACGGAGGGCGCGACGCTCATCGCCGCCAAGCGCGGCGCGCTCACGAAGGTCGGCTATATCTTCGCTCACCTCGCGATCGTGGTGATCTGCCTCGGCGGGCTGCTCGACAGCAATCTGCCGATCAAATTCCAGATGTGGCTCTTCAACAAGACGCCGATCCGCACCGACGCCGTCATCAAGGACATCGCGCCCGAGCATCGACTTTCGGCGTCGAATCCGACCTTCCGCGGCAATGCGTGGGTGCCCGAAGGCCAGAACGTTTCGACGGCTATCCTCAATCAGCCCAACGGGATGCTGGTCCAGGATCTGCCTTTCTCGATCCAGCTGAACAAGTTCCGCGTCGATTACTACTCGACCGGCATGCCGAAGCTGTTCGCGAGCGACATCGTCGTGATCGACCACAAGACGGGCAAGCGCACGCCGGCGCGCGTCGAGGTGAACGCACCGTTCGAGTACGACGGCGTGTCGATCTACCAGTCGAGCTTCCAGGACGGCGGCTCGCACATGCAGATGACCGCGTGGCCGATGTCCGGCGCGAGCGCCAAGAGCTTCCCGTTCGGCGGCACGATCGGCTATTCGGCGCCGTTGCTCGCCCCGGCGGGCGACACGGTGCCGGGCATGAACGGGCAGAGCATCGAATTCGCCGATTTTCGCGCGATCAACGTCGAGAACATGACGAACGCCAACGGCGCGAATGACGCACGCGGTGTCGCGCACACGTCGATCAAGCAGGCTTTCGACGAGCGCCTCGGCTCGGGTGCGAAGTCCTCGAAGCCGACCGATCTGCAGAACATCGGGCCTTCGGTGCAGTACAAGGTGCGCGACAAGGATGGCCAGGCGCGCGAGTACGACAGCTACATGATGCCCGTCGAGGTCGCCGGTTCGCGCGTGTTCCTCGCGGGCGTGCGCACGACTCCGGAGGAACCGTTCCGTTACCTGCGCATTCCGGCCGACAGCGGCGGCACGATCAAGGAGTGGATGCTGCTGCGCGCGGCCTTCGCGGATCCCGCGTTGCGCGAGCAAGCGGCGCAGCGTTTTGCCGCACGTGCGGTTCCCAATGCGAACAAGGAACTGGAACAGCGTCTGGAAGAAAGCTCGCTGCGTGTGCTGACCCTGTTTGCGGGCAATGGCCAACCGGGCGTGAACCCCGCCAGGCCGGAGGACGCGGGCGGCTTCCAGGCGGTGGCGGCGCTCATCGACAAGTCGGTGCCGAAGGATCAGCAGGAAAAGGCGGCGGACACGATGCTGCGCATGCTGAACGGCCTGACGTGGGATCTCTGGCAGCTCGCGCGCGAGCGCGCAGGCGAGCCGGATCTCAAGCCCGACGCCACGTCCGGGCGCTTCGTGCAGGATTCGATCAACGCGGTTTCGGACAGCTTCTTCTACGGTGCGCCGGTTTTGCTCCAGCTCGATTCCTTCAGGCAGGTGCAGGCGTCGGTATTCCAGTTGACTCGCGCACCGGGCAAGAAAGTCGTGTATCTTGGCAGCTTGTTGCTCGTGACCGGCATCTTCTGCATGTTCTACGTGCGCGAGCGACGGATGTGGTTCTGGCTTAAGGACACCAACGGGGACAATAGCGGGGACAACAACGGTCGCGGCGTGAGTGTGACCATGGCGATGTCGACCGCACGCCGGACCCTCGACTTCGAAAAGGAGTTCGCCCGTACCCGTGACGCGGTAGGCCGCGCACTGGGATCCCCACCGGCAGGCCACGATGGCATGGAAGGCGGACGGGACGGCGAAAGCGGGTCGGACCAGGCGTCACGGTCCACGGTTACTCACGATTAATAGCGGAACGCTTCATGGATTTGAGTCAGGTTTCCCCTTCCGCGAACGCACGGCGTGCCAGCCGTGCGTCGAATGCGGACACTGTGCGCAACGCTGCGAATGCGCACGATTCCCTTCAATACGCGCTCTTCGACGAACGCCCGTTCCTGCGCCGACTGACGCTGGTGGACTGGGTGTTCGCGCTCGCGCTCGTGGCTGGCGGGGTCTTCGCGTTCTCGCATTACCACGCGTACATGCATTACTACGACAAGCTGGTGCTGGGCTGCACTGTGCCGGCGCTTGTCGTGCTCGGCTGGCGCTGGAAGCCGTCGCGTCTGCTGATGGCCTCGATCGCGGTGCTGTCGATCGGCGCGATCCAGATCTATCAGGGCAACCTCGCGCGCGCCGAATCCACGTTCTTCCTCAAGTACCTGCTGTCGAGCCAGTCGGCCATTCTGTGGATGAGCGCGCTGTTCGTCTTCGCGACGTTCTTCTACTGGGTCGGACTGCTCGCGCGCTCGGAGACGGGCGGTGCAATCGGCATGCGGCTCACGTGGGTGGCGGTGCTGATGGGCTTCACCGGATTGATGGTGCGCTGGTACGAGTCGTACCTGATCGGCGCGGACGTCGGCCACATTCCCGTCTCGAACCTCTACGAAGTCTTCGTGCTGTTCTGCCTGATCACGGCGCTCTTCTATCTGTATTACGAAAAGCACTACAACACGCGCGCGCTCGGCGCGTTCGTGCTGCTGGTGATCAGCGCGGCGGTCGGCTTCCTCATGTGGTACTCCGTCTCGCGCGACGCCCAGCAGATCGAGCCGCTCGTGCCCGCGCTGCAGAGCTGGTGGATGAAGATCCACGTCCCGGCCAACTTCATCGGTTATGGCAGCTTTGCGCTGTCGGCGATGGTCGGCGTCGCGTACATCCTGAAGGAACGCGGCATGCTGGCGGACCGCCTGCCCACGCTCGATGTGCTCGACGACGTCATGTACAAGTCGATCGCCGTCGGCTTTGCGTTCTTCACGATCGCGACGATCCTCGGCGCGCTGTGGGCCGCGCAGGCCTGGGGCGGCTACTGGAGCTGGGACCCGAAGGAAACCTGGGCGTTGATCGTCTGGCTCAACTACGCGGCCTGGCTGCACATGCGGCTCATGAAGGGGCTGCGCGGCGGCGTGGCCGCCTGGTGGGCGCTCACGGGCCTGCTCGTGACGAGCTTCGCGTTCCTTGGCGTGAACATGTTCCTTTCGGGGCTGCATAGTTACGGCAAGCTGTAACTTTCGCGGCCCTCGGGACGAACTAACCGTCGGATGCTTTGCACCGGCGGTTTTTTTTCGTCTGGCGGGGAAGATTCGGGTACCGCGTGTGTTTGTTCCGGTGAGGACCTGAATTCACCGCCGCTGTCGCCACTTTTGCCACCGTTTTTGTTGTATGAACGCAGTGCGGCGGGTGCAGGTCCAACTTCTGTTCTGATCGGAGCGGCATCATGTGGACGAGGCGCAGCAGCAGGATCATCCTCAACGGCGACGACATCGCCGCAAGCGAAATCACCCCCCAGCGGATCTTCGAACAGCGCCGGCGCGTACTGCAGGCGGCCGGGGCGATGGCGCTCGGCGGCGTGGCGGGCACGTTCGGCGCGCAGAATGCGTTCGCCGAATATGCGTCGCCGGATCCGAAGGCGCTGAAACTCGCCGCGAAAACCGACACGAAGTTCGTCGCGCTCGACAAGGTGACGCCGTTCAAGGACATCACCACGTACAACAACTTCTACGAGTTCGGCACCGACAAGAGCGATCCCTCCGAGCATGCGCACACGCTGCGGCCGCGTCCGTGGCGGGTGAGCGTCGAGGGTGAGGTGAAGAATCCGAAGGTCTATGACATCGACGAGATCCTCAAGCTCGCACCGCTCGAAGAGCGCGTGTACCGGCACCGCTGCGTGGAGGGCTGGTCGATGGTCATTCCGTGGATCGGCGTGCCGCTTTCCGAACTGATCCGCCGCGCGCAGCCCACCGGCAACGCGCGCTACGTGCAGTTCGTCACGCTCAACGATCCTTCGCAGATGCCCGGTCTCGCCGATCCGATCCTCGATTGGCCGTACTCCGAAGGTTTGCGCATGGACGAGGCGATGAATCCGCTGACGCTGCTCACGGTCGGCGTCTACGGGCAGGTGCTGCCGAACCAGAACGGTGCGCCCGTGCGCGTGGTCGTGCCCTGGAAATACGGCTTCAAGAGCGCCAAGTCGCTTGTCAAGATCCGCTTCGTCGAGGCGCAGCCAAAGACCAGCTGGAACACCTACGCGCCGAACGAATACGGCTTCTACTCGAACGTGAACCCGAGCGTCGACCACCCGCGCTGGAGCCAGGCGACGGAGCGGCGCATCGGCGAGGACGGCTTTTTCACGCCCAAGCGCAAGACGCTGATGTTCAATGGTTACGGCGAGCTGGTCGCGTCGATGTACCAGGGCATGGATCTGCGCAGGAACTTCTAGGGCGCGAGGCCGCGATGGAGCAACCGATGGAAACGACGACGACTTCCGGCGTCGTGCCGCGCCCCGCGAGTTCGAGCGCGAGTTCAGGCGTAATTACGCGCGCCGCGATGAAGCGCGACGCCGCGACGGCTGCCGTAACTGGGCCGCGCTGGCTTGGCTGGGCGAAGATCGTCGTCTTCGTGGCCGCGTGGTATCCGCTCGCGCGCCTCGTGCTTTTCGGCGTGACCGGGCGGCTCGGTGCGAATCCGATCGAGTTCATTACCCGCTCGACCGGGCTCTGGACGCTCGTGTTCCTGTGCATCACGCTGGCCGTCACGCCGCTGCGCAAGCTGACCGGATGGCCGACGCTGATCCGCTTTCGCCGCATGCTCGGCCTCTATGCGTTCTTCTACGTGTCGCTGCACTTTGTCACGTATATCTGGTTCGACAAGTGGTTCGACCTCGTGGAGATTTTCAAGGATGTCGGCAAGCGGCCGTTCATCACCGTCGGCTTCACGGCGTTCGTGCTGCTTCTTCCGCTTGCCGCGACCTCGCCGCGCGCGATGGCGCGGCGGCTTGGGCGGCGCTGGCAGACGCTGCACCGCCTGATCTATGCGATCGGCGTGCTCGCGATACTGCACTTCTGGTGGATGAAGGCCGGCAAGCACGACCTCGCGCTGCCCAAGCTCTATGCGGCGATCATGATCGTGCTGCTCGGCTGGCGGATCGGTGCCTGGTTGCTGGCGCGCTATCAGTTGCGTGCTGGCGGGCGCACGACGTAGAACTTGCCGCTGGCGGGGTAATGAAAAAGGCGACGCTTCGAAAGAAGCGTCGCCTTTGTTTTGGCGCTGTGCCGTGTTGTACCGCGCTGTGCTGCGTTGTACCGCGCGTTGTACCGATACTTGCGGCAGCGTCTGCGTGCGCGAGCCTTAATCCGGCAGCAGGTTTTCACCCGCAAAGAGTTGCGCGACCGTCTCTCGCGCACGCGCGACGTGAATGCGCGAGCCGTCGACCATCAGCTCGGCCGCACGCGGACGCGTGTTGTAGTTCGAACTCATCGCGAAGCCATACGCGCCCGCCGAGCGGATCGCGAGCAGGTCGCCCGGTTCGATCGCAAGCGTGCGCGCGCGGCCAAGCCAGTCGCCGCTCTCGCACACAGGACCGACCACGTCATAGGTCTGCGCGGGCGTGCTGCGCTCGGCCACCGGTTCGATCGCGTGATACGCGTCGTACATCGCGGGGCGCGCGAGGTCGTTCATCGCGGCGTCGACAATGGCGAAGTTCTTTTCCGCACCCGGTTTCAGGAACTCGACGCGCGTGAGCAGCAGGCCCGCATTGCCCACGAGCGAGCGGCCCGGTTCGAAGAAGACTTCGCGCTGGCCGCCATGCGCGTCGATGCGATCGAGCACCGTCCGCACGAACGCGCCGATCTCGGGCGGCGTCTCGTCGTCGTAACGGATGCCGAGGCCGCCACCGACGTCGATATGATGAATCTTCACGCCATCCGATTCGATCTGGTCGACGAGTTCGAGCAGCTTTTCGATGGCGTCGAGATACGGCTCGATTTCGGTGATCTGCGAGCCGATGTGGCAGTCGATGCCGACCACCGCGAGATGCGGCATCGCCGCGGCGGCGCGATAGGCGGCGCGCGCGTCTTCGAACGCAACGCCGAACTTGTTCGCCTTCAGCCCCGTGGAAATGTAGGGGTGCGTTTTCGGATCGACATCCGGGTTCACGCGCAGCGAAACCGGCGCTTGCTTGCCGAGCGCGCCCGCCACGGCGTTCAGGCGGTCGAGTTCGGGAATCGATTCGACGTTGAAGCACTTCACGCCCGCTTCGAGCGCGACGCGCATTTCGTCGGCGGTCTTGCCGACGCCCGAGAACACCACGTTCTCGGCTTTGCCGCCCGCAGCCAGTACGCGGGCGAGTTCGCCGCCCGAAACGATGTCGAAGCCCGCGCCGAGACGCGCGAACAGATTGAGCACCGCGAGGTTGCTGTTCGCCTTGACCGCGACGTGGACCGAGGCGCGCCGGCCGGCGCATGCGTCGGCGTAGGCGTGCCATGTGGCGGTGAGCGCCGCGCGCGAGTACACGTAGAGTGGCGTGCCGAACTGCTCGGCGAGATCGCTGGCGCGAACGTCTTCGACGTAGAGCGTGCCGTCGATGCGGTGAAAAGCGGGCTGGGTCATACGGGCATCTTATTCGGTTGGCGTGGCGCTGGCAGGCGCAGGCGGACTTGCCGGCGTGGACGGCGTCGCGCCGAGTTCGGTATCGGGAGACAGCGTGAGCGGATTGCCCGACGTGTCGGGAATCGATTCGGCCTCCGCGCCGGATGCACCCGTTGCTGCGGCGGGCGCAGCTCGTCCGGTGTCTTGCGTCTCGAAATTGGGCTTGGCCGGAAGCGGCGGAACGGTGGGCAGGTAGAGCGGGCCGCGCTGCCCACAGCCGGTAAGGGCAACGGCAGCAAAAACCGCTGAAACAGCTAAAATTGCGCCGCGCGTTGCAACGCCAGGCGCCGCTGCGCGCATCCTGAAAATGACACGCATAATTGTTCCTGAATGAATAACCGGTGGAGTTTAGCATGACCGACAGTGACTACCTGAGCCGGGCGGAAGCCGTGCTGGCGGCGGTGGAGCGTGCCGTCGACGAGGCCGATGCCGATATCGAACTCGAACGCAGCGGCAATGTTCTGACGCTTGAATTCCACAACCGGACCAAGATCATCGTCAATCTGCAACCGCCGATGAGCGAGATCTGGATCGCAGCCAAAGCCGGTGGTTTTCACTACCGCTTCCGGGACGGCGAATGGCGCGACACGCGCTCGGACTCGGAGTTCTTTTCGGCGCTCTCGGCCTACGCGACCGAGCAGGCGGGCGAGCCGGTTCGCTTTACACCCTGATCCGCCCTGACCGACACTGACTGGCCGTGAGTGGCACCCGACCGGTGCCCCGGGGCAGGCGGGCTTCGAGTCGCGGATTTTGCGCCTCGAATCTCAAGTCAGTGCCCGCGAAACAGCTTCATGATGTCCTCTTTCTCCTGCGCATTGACATGCTCGGGTTCGGGCGCCGCGGCTGCATCTGCGGCTGCGGCTTCGCCCGGCACGCCGCTTGCCGTCGTATCGAGCGTGGCCTGACTGATCCCCACTGTCGACACGAACCCGTGCCCCGGCGTGACATCGGCGTAATACAACTCGTCGCCTAGCGTGACGACGCCTTCCGGCATCGGCATCTGGTAAGTCGGCACGCCCTTGAGTGCGCGGGCCATGTAGTCGATCCAGACCGGCAGTGCGAGGCCGCCGCCTGTTTCCTTGTCGCCGAGGCTGCGCGGATTGTCGTAGCCGAGCCAGGCGATGGCCGTGAGCGTGTGCTGGTAGCCGGCGAACCACGTGTCGCGCGAATCGTTCGTCGTGCCGGTCTTGCCGGCGAGGTCGGTGCGCTTGAGGACGTTCGATTTCGCGCCCGTGCCGTGCTGCGCGACGCTCGTCAGCAGACTGTTCATGATGTACGCATTGCGCGGGTCGATCGCGCGCGGCGCGTTCTGCTCGGCGATGATCGGCTGCGCCTGCGCGATCACGATGCCGCGCTGGTCCGTGACTTCGGCGATCAGATACGGATTGATGCGATAGCCGCCATTGGCAAAGACGGAATAGCCCGCCGCCATCTGCAGCGGCGTGACCAGACCGGCGCCGAGCGCCATCGGCAGATAGGCGGGATGACGATCTGCGTCGAAGCCGAAATGCGTGATGTACTGCTGCGCGTACTTCGTGCCGATGTGGCTGAGGATACGGATCGACACGAGGTTTCTCGACTTCTGAAGCGCGGTGCGCATGGTCATCGGACCGTCGAAGCCGCCGCCATAGTTCTTCGGCTCCCACGCCTGGCCGCCTGTTTCCGCCGCACTGAAGTAGAGCGGCGCGTCGTTGATGACGGTGGCTGGACCGAGCCCCTTGTCGAGCGACGCCGAATAGACGAACGGCTTGAAGCTCGACCCCGGCTGACGCCACGCCTGGGTGACGTGGTTGAACTTGTTCTTGTTGAAGTCGAAGCCGCCGACGAGTGCGCGGATTGCCCCGTTCTGCGGCACCACCGAGACGAATGCCCCTTCGATCTGCGGCAACTGCGTGATCGACCATTCGCCCGAGTCGCTCTCGTTGCTGTTGTGCGCCACGCGAATGATCGCGCCTGGCCGGATGCGCTGCCGAGCCGACGCACGCGGACCGAGCGCGAACTGCGCAAAGCGCAGGCCGTCGCCGTGAAGCCTGGCGACGTTGCCGTCGATGAACGTGACCTGCACCTCTTTCGGGCTCGCGGCAGTCACGACCGCCGCGACGAGCTCGCCGTTGTCCGGGTGATCGAGCAGGGCGTCCTCGATGGCCTGCTCGCGCTCGCCCGCATCGGCGGGCAGCTCGATGAACGCTTCGGGCCCGCGATAGCCGTGGCGCCGCTCGTAATCGAGCAGGCCCTTGCGCAGCGCGCGGTACGCGACGTCCTGATCGGCTGAGTCGATGGTGGTGACGACGTTCAGTCCGCGCGTGTAGGCCTCTTCGCGATACTGCGTGTACATCAGCTGCCGGACCATTTCGGCGACATATTCCGCGTGGACGCTGAATTCCTTGCTCGTGCCCTTCACGACGAGCGGCTGCCTCACCGCCTCGTCGTACTGCGCCTGCGTGATGTAGTGCAGTTCGAGCATGCGCTGGAGGATGTAGTTCTGGCGCACCTTCGCGCGCCGCGGATTCACCACCGGGTTGTAGGCGGACGGCGCTTTTGGCAGGCCGGCGAGCATCGCGCACTCGGCGAGCGAGAGGTCCTTCAGATTCTTGCCGAAATAGATGCGCGCCGCGCTCGCGAAGCCGTACGCGCGCTGCCCGAGGTAGATCTGGTTCATGTAGACCTCGAGGATCTGGTCCTTCGAGAGCTTCGTCTCGATCTTGTAGGCCAGCAGCATCTCGTAGATCTTGCGCGTGTAGGTCTTCTCACTCGTCAGGAAAAAATTGCGCGCGACCTGCATCGTGATCGTGCTCGCGCCCTGCGTGGCGCGCCCGTTGGTGAGCGCGACAAAACCCGCCCGTGCAATACCGGCGAGGTCCACGCCGCCGTGATCGTAGAAGCGGGCGTCCTCGATCGCGAGCACGGCCTTTTTAAGATTGTCCGGCACATCCTGAATGTGGACGACGTCGCGCCGCTCTTCGCCGAATTCGCCGATCAA
Source organism: Paraburkholderia denitrificans (assembly GCF_042655705.1). Lineage (NCBI taxonomy): Bacteria > Pseudomonadati > Pseudomonadota > Betaproteobacteria > Burkholderiales > Burkholderiaceae > Paraburkholderia > Paraburkholderia denitrificans. Next base: position 30,551 of record NZ_JBHSMP010000032.1, read on the forward strand.
CACGTGGTCGCGCGTGTAGATGCGCAGGGGAACCTTGGGCCGGTAATCGGTGAGTGCGTCGAGCGACGGCAGCCTGGGGAGAGCGAAGATCAGCGCGTAACCGGCCACCAGCGCGACACAGACGGCGCCCGCCACGCTCAACCCGGCAAAGCCGATGAACAGCTTCGCCCACCATGGGCGCCGACGCTTTGGCGGCGGTGGCGTGGACGACGAAGACGAGGTTTCTTGCATACCGGCACCGAAAAAACAGTCCCGCGATTATAGCTGTCCGGCTGGTAATCTTTCTAAATGCTTACGCAGGCGGTGCGGGACGCGACGAGCACATATCTGCACTGTAGACGCCGCTTTCGCGTGTGAACAGGACGCAAACCGAGGTTTGGCCGTTCGGACGAGTATTCGTGCGTGCCGCCGATTCGCACAATGTTCCTTACCGCACGCTTTCGAATGGTTCGTGGCGTGCAACGCAAAAGAGGGATTGCGATGGGCCTCATGAAGCCGGTTTTGTTGGGTGCACGCCGTTTTGCAGCAGGTATCGACGTGGCGGCGCGCGGAGTCACGCTGGCGGTGCTGAGCCGGCGTCTGTTCGGCGCGGCGCCGGTGCGCCTCGAGTGTCTCGCCAGCGCGCCGTTGCCGCGCGAGGCGATGGCAGGCGTCGAGATCGTCGACCGGGCTGCGGTGGTCGAGGCGCTGCGCGGTGTGTTCGGCGAGTTGCCGCGCCAGTGCGCGGGCGTGCCGATGCGCTGTGCGATGGCGCTGCCGGCGAGCGCGACGCTCGTGGCCACGATGCCGCTCGCGCGGCTCTCACCGGCTGCGAGCGGCGTCGACGCTTCGCAAATCCATGCCGAACTCGAACCGCTCGTGCTGGCGCAAGCCGAGCGCATGGCGGGCGTCGAGCGGCACGAACTTGCGGTCGACTGGCACGTGATGCCGCCGGGCAGCGCGTCGGCTCGCGAGATCGAAGGCGGAACGCAAGTGACGATCGCCGCGGCGGCGCGTGCGCATCTGGAAGCACGCATCGAATGCGCGGCCATGGCCGGCATCGCGTTGTCCGCAGTGGACGACGAAGCGCACGCGGCATTGCGTGCGATGCGCTATGCAGCCGGGTTCGAGTTGCAGCCGCACGAACGGTATCTGGCGCTATGGATCGGCGCGGAGGGCATACGCGGCTGGGCCATGGTCGACGACGCGATCGTGCGCGAGATGCGCTTTCCCGCGCTGGAGCACGCGGATCTTGTCGAAGCGTTGCGCGATCTCACGCAGGGCGAGCCGGCGAGCTGCGCGCTCGTGGCGGGCGACATCGGCATGTTGCGCGGCGTGCAGTTCACGCTTGCGGATATTGGCGAGGTACTCGGCTGCCCGGTCTTGCCGTTCGAGTGCGCTGCGCTCGCCGATTCCGAGCGGCCGCTTCCCATGCTCCTCGCGCATGATCCGTCGTGCGCGGTCGCATTCGGCCTTGCGTTGCGCGGGGTGAGCGAATGAGGCCAATTTGCAGGGGGACGGCGAGTGCGCGAGTCGGCTTCAATCTGCTGCCATGGCGGCGGCGCGAGATACTGCGGTTGCGTCGCCGTCGCATGATCGAGTGGGGCGCGGCGCTCATGTTGGGGTGCGCCTTTTCGGCCCCGGTGGTGGGTTGGCAGATGTGGCAGCGCAGTCGCGTCGAAGCGCATCGCCTTGTCGTTGAGCAGTCGATGGCGCCATTGCGGGCGCCGTATGCCGAAGCGCAGCGCCTCGCCAGCGCAGCCGCGGCGCAGCAGGCAGCCGCGCGACTGACCGAACAGCACGGCAAGCCGCTGATACGCATGGTTGCGCTGCTCGACGCACTGGCCAGTGCGGGAACGGTTGGCGTCGCGCTGCACCAGATCGAGCATCGCGGCGACGAAACCCATCTACACGCCGCACTCGCAAGCGAGAACGTCATCGCCGATTGGCTCGAGCGTCTGCGCCAGGTGCCTGATGTCGAGTCAGTGAACGTGCGTGAATTCAAGCGCGCGCAGCAGGCCGGGAATGCGAAGCCGCGGACGAGCGCCGACGACGATCCGATTCGCGTGATCACCCGGCTCGCCTGGCACGGCACCGCCGCCCCGGCGCAATCGGCGGAAAGCACCTCGCGAATGAAAGTGAGGAATCCGGAATGAGTGGCGTGCTGATGACGCATCACGGCTTAACGGCGTACGTGGGCTTCGAGGCGCTGCGCGACTGGATGCGTGTGCACGCGTGGAGCGTGCGGCGGCGCACTGGTGTTGCGGCTGCGCTTGCGCTTACGGCGGCGTTGAGCGCCGGTGTCGCCTGTGTCGCCGTGGATTTCGTCGGCGTGCGTGCGGCCCGAAGCGAGCTGCACGAGGCCGAACATGCGCTGGCCGACGCGCAACGCGCCGTTGCACGCTTGCCGGTGCTCACTCAATCGCTCAGGCAAGCAGGATCGGGGGCGACGTATGGAAATCTCAAGAACTCGGCAGCCGACGAGGTGAGGCGGGTTTCCGGGTTGACCGCGAATGCTGGACTGGCCCTGTCAACGCTTGAGCCTTCCGGTTCGGGCGGCGCCGGTGCGGAAAGCTTCCAGGCAATGAAACTCGTCGCGCAAGGAAGCTTTTCGCAAGTGCGAGCGTTTCTCGCCGGTCTCTCGATGCAGCCGGAGCTTGTCGTGCCGGGTGAACTCACGATCAAGCGCAACGGTGAGCGTCTTTCTGTTGCCGCGACGTTGCAAGTATTCGACGGTCTGCCGCCCGCGCAACCCGGCACAACAGGCAGCGTCTCGGACCGGGTGACGTTCGATCCGTTTGCGAACAGCATCGCCGATGGCACGGGCGACGGCTCGCTGCGGTTGACCGGCGTGCTTCAGGACCGCGCGGGCCGTATCGCGCTTATCGAATCCGCGTCCGGCACAAAGGCCGTGCAGGTCGGGCAGATGTTCGCGGGCGCTCGCGTCGAACGTATCGAGACATCGCGTGTGGTTCTCACCTCGGGTGGGACGAGTCAGACCTTGACCTGGGCCGAGGAGGTGAAGTGAAGGTCGTGCGAGCGATGGTGTTGATGTTCTGTGGCACGTGCTTTGCGGCTGATGCGATTTCCGCCGTCCCGCTTCCGCAGCCGGTGTCGTCACTGGACGCGGGGGCGGCGGTCGAACGCCACGTCGCTGCGCCGCTGCCTGCGCCGGGCGATTCTCGCGATGCGTCGGGATGGACCGCAAATCCGTTTGTCGCTAAGGGCGACGGTGAAAATCCGTCTGCCGCCGGGTTGAGCGAGGCAACTGAAACGCCGCGTAATTCACAGGCGGTTCCGCCCGCCACCGCATCAGAAGCAAACAGTGGCGCAGCCCAGGCGGCGACGCAGCTCGAAGGTCCGCCTGTGCCGTTACGTGCTCCGCTGCGGCTCGGCGATCCCGCGCAGTCAGACGACGGCCTTCCGCCCGATCGCCCGATCACGCTGAATTTTCAGCGCGCGGAGCTTTCCGCCGTGCTGAATACATTCGCGGCATTCACGAAGCTGAATATCGTCGCGAGCGAGCGCGTGCGCGGCCAGGTAACGCTGCGGCTGGACCGCGTGCCGTGGCGCACCGCGTTCGATCTGCTGCTGAAGGCGAACGGCCTCGCGATGGAACGCGCTGGCGGCGTGATCTGGGTCGCGCCGACCGCTGAACTCGCTGCGCGCGAGCGGCAGCGCTTCGAGGCGCACGCCCGGGCTGCGGAACTCGAACCGCTGGCGAGCCGCGCGTTCGAGCTGCACTACGCGCGCGCCGAGGATCTGCGGCGTCTGCTGACCGGCTCGGGCGCCCAGCGCGCGTTGTCGAAACGCGGTGCGGCAGTGGCAGACGCCCGCACCAACCTGCTGTTCGTGACGGATCTGCCCGCGCGCCTCGACCAGATCGCCGAACTGATTCCGATGCTCGACGCGCCTGCGCGCCAGGTGCTGATCGAAGCGCGCATCGTCGAGGGCGACGAGGGGCTCTCGCGCGAACTGGGGGTACGCCTCGGCGTGACGCCGGCCAATGCGGATGGCGGCGCGAACGGAAGCACGAACGGCAGCGCGCAGGCCACCTCGCAGGCCACCTCGCAGGCCACCACGCACGGCGTGCAAGGCGGGAAGGACGGCACGGCCTACGATCTCTCCGCAGGCCCGCTTGCAGGCTTCGACGCAGCGCAACTCGGCCTGTCGCTGCTTGCGGCGCGCGCGACACGCCTGCTCGACATCCAGCTGAGCGCTCTCGAAGCCGAGGGACGCGGGCGAGTCGTGTCGAGTCCACGTGTCGTGACCGCTGATCGCACGCGCGCCGTCGTCGAGCAGGGCACCGAGCTGCCGTATCAGGCTAAGGTCGGGCAGGGCGTCTCGGGCGTGCAGTTTCGCCGCGCAAGCCTGAAACTGGAGGTCGAACCGCGAATCACGCCGGACGGCCGTGTCATCCTCGATCTCGATGTCGCGAAGGACAGCGTCGGCGAGCAGACCGCCGCCGGGCCCGCGATCAACACGAAACACGTTCAGACGCGCGTCGAGATCGAAGACGGCGGCACGGTGTCGATTGGCGGGATCGATGCGACCGGCGACCGGGATGATGTGACGCGCGTGCCGCTCCTGGGCAAAATACCCATCCTGGGCGCGCTTTTTTCGCACCGTGCACATCGCGGCCAGCGCAGCGAGCTTGTGGTGTTCATTACGCCGCGCGTCATTGAACCGGATTGACCCGGCGAACTGACCCCGGCGAACTGACCCCCAGCGAATCGGCCCCAGTTACGAGCCGCAGGCTCGACAACCCCGCAGCTTTGCCAGTAAGCTGCGGCACCAACCCTATCGAGGAAACGCAGCAAGTGCGGGATGCAAACGCCAATGTTTTTTTTGTCGGGCTCATGGGCGCCGGTAAGACGACCGTGGGCCGGGCAGTCGCGCGCCGGCTGGGGCGGCCGTTTTTCGACTCCGACCATGAGATCGAGGCACGCACCGGTGCGCGCATTCCCGTGATCTTCGAACTGGAAGGCGAAGCGGGCTTTCGCGAGCGCGAAGCCCAGGTGATCGACGAACTGACTGCCCGCGAGGACATCGTACTGGCGACCGGAGGCGGCGCCGTGCTGCGGCCAGAGAACCGCGCGGCGCTCAAGGAACGCGGCTTCGTCGTCTATCTGCGTGCCAATCCACACGATCTGTGGCTGCGTACGCGGCGCGACAAGAACCGCCCGCTCCTGCAGACCGAAGATCCCAAAGCACGGCTCGAAGCGCTCTATGAAGTCCGCGATCCGCTTTACCGCGAAATCGCCGACTTCGTGATCGAAACCGGCCGGCCTTCCGTCAACGGGCTCGTCAACATGGTGCTGATGCAGCTTGACATGGCCGGCGTCATCCGAACCCCGGCGCGCCCAGGGCGCGTCAGCGATAATGGCTAGCATGATTACTGTCAACGTCGAACTGGGCGAGCGCGCCTACCCCATCCATATCGGTGCCGGCCTGATCGGCCAGACGGCGCTGTTTGCGCCGCATATCGCAGGCAAGTCGGTAACGATCGTGACGAACACCGTCGTCGATCCGCTGTATGGCGACGCGCTACGCACGGCGCTCGCGCCGCTCGGCAAGGACGTCCATACCGTCGTGCTGCCCGATGGCGAGGTGCACAAGAACTGGGAGACGCTCAACCAGATTTTCGACGCGCTCCTCACCTCGCGCGCCGACCGCAAGACGACGCTGATCGCGCTCGGCGGCGGCGTGACCGGCGACATGACCGGGTTTGCCGCCGCGTGCTACATGCGCGGCGTGCCGTTCATCCAGGTCCCGACCACGCTGCTTTCGCAGGTCGATTCGTCGGTGGGCGGCAAGACGGGGATCAATCACCCGCTCGGCAAGAACATGATCGGCGCGTTTTATCAGCCGCAGGCCGTGATCGCGGACATTGCCGTGCTGCGTACGCTCCCGGCGCGCGAGCTGGCGGCGGGTATCGCCGAAGTGATCAAGACGGGCGCGATTGCCGATGCCGAATTCTTCGACTGGATCGAAACTCATGTCGATGCGCTGAACCGCTGCGAACCAGAGGCGCTCGTTCACGCGGTGAAGCGCTCGTGCGAGATCAAGGCGTCGGTGGTGGCCGCCGACGAGCGCGAAGGCGGCCTGCGCGCCATTCTCAATTTCGGCCACACGTTCGGCCACGCAATCGAGGCGGGCCTCGGCTACGGCGAATGGCTGCACGGTGAAGCGGTCGGTTGCGGCATGGCGATGGCGGCGGACCTGTCGGTGCGGCTCGGTCATCTGGACGAAGCTTCGCGTGCGCGCCTCGTGCGCGTGATCGACGCGGCGAAGCTGCCCGTGCGCGCGCCCGCGCTGGGCGCTGCGCGCTATGTCGAGCTGATGCAGGTCGACAAGAAGGCCGAGGGCGGTGCGATCAAGTTCATCCTGCTGAAACGGTTCGGCGACACGCTGATCACCCGCGCACCGGACGAAGCCGTTCAGGCCACACTCGCTGCCACGACGGTGGGCTGAGCGCCGCCGGTCTGCCCACTCTTGCGGAGAACCCTGGTGAGCGACATTCGCAACGACACGCGCAACGACACTTCAAACGGCCCGGCTGACGTCGCGTACGCGTCGCGGGTCGCCATGCTGGAGGCAGGTCTCGCGCCGTACGCAGCGCACGCGTCACAGTCGCGCGGACGGCGCTATCCCGAGCCGCCGCCCGCCGCGCGCAGCGAGTTTCAGCGCGATCGCGACCGCATCGTTCATTCCACGGCGTTTCGGCGGCTCGAATACAAGACCCAGGTGTTCGTGAACCATGAGGGCGATCTCTTTCGCACGCGGCTCACGCACAGCATCGAAGTTGCCCAGATCGCCCGTTCGATTGCGCGCAACCTGCGCGTGAACGAGGATCTTGTCGAGGCAATCTCGCTTGCGCACGATCTTGGGCATACGCCGTTCGGCCATGCGGGACAGGACGCGCTCAACGACTGCATGCGCGGCCACGGCGGCTTCGAGCACAACCTGCAGAGCCTCGCCGTTGTCGACGAACTCGAAGAGCATTACGGTGCGTTCAACGGTCTGAACCTCTGCTTCGAGACGCGCGAGGGCATTCTCAAACACTGCTCGCGCGAGAATGCGCGGCGGCTCGGCGATCTCGGCGAGCGTTTCCTGCACGGGCGTCAGCCGTCGATCGAGGCGCAGATCGCCAACATTGCCGACGAAGTCGCCTACAACAATCACGACGTCGACGACGGTCTGCGCTCGGGCCTGATCACCATCGAGCAACTGGCCGAAGTCGAGCTCTGGCAGACGCACTACGAAGCCGCGCGCGGCGAATTCCCGAAAATCGAGGGACGCCGTCTGATCCACGAGACCGTGCGGCGTGTGATCAACACGCTGATCGTCGATCTCATCGAGCAGACGAGCCGCAATCTGGCCAGATACACGCCGCAGTCGCTCGACGAGGTGCGCGCCGCGCCGCCACTCGTCGCGCACAGCGAGGGCGTCGCGGTGCAGGCAACCGCGCTCAAGCGCTTCCTGTACGCAAACCTCTATCGCCACTATCGCGTGATGCGCATGGCGAACAAGGCGCAGCGCGTGGTGAAGGGGCTGTTCGAAGCGTTTTCCGACGATCCGCGCCTCTTGCCGCCCGATTACCAGTCGCCGGAGACCGAGGCGCAGCCGCGCCTGATCGCGCATTACATCGCCGGGATGACCGACCGGTATGCGCTGAAGGAGTATCGGCGGCTCTTCGTCGTTCCGGAGGAAGTCTGACGGCTTCCGATGTCGATTGATGCTGGCCGTTGGTGTTGTCAGATGCCGTCGTCAGATCCGGGAGCCCATGCGATGCCCATCCTATGAAACTCTGGCCGTATCCGCGCGTTTGCGCACACCGTGGCGGCGGCACGCTTGCGCCTGAGAACACGCTCGCAGCCATGCGTACCGGCGCGCGACTCGGACACCGGATGGTCGAGTTCGACGCGAAACTCTCCGCCGACGACATCGTCTTCCTCCTGCATGACGACACCGTCGATCGCACGACGAACGGACACGGCGCGGCAGCGCGGCTGAGCTACGCCGAAATGTCGGCGCTCGATGCCGGACGCTGGCGCGGTGCAGAATATGCGGGCGAGCGGATGCCGACGCTCGCGCAGATTGCTGCGTACTGCCGTGAAGCGGGACTCGCGGCGAATGTGGAGATCAAGCCATGTCCGCGGCGCGAGATCGAAACCGGTCGCGTCGTGGCGGCCGAGGCCGCGCAGTTGTGGGCGGGCGCGATGCCGCCGCCCTTGCTGTCATCGTTTTCGTTCGAGGCGCTTGAGGTTGCGCGCGACGCCGCACCGGACCTGCCGCGCGGCCTGCTGTTCGAGCATGTGCCGGGCGACTGGCGCGAGCGCTGTCGCGACCTGGGTTGCGTCTCGCTGCACGCGAGCCACCGGCATCTGGATGAAGCGCTCGTTGCACGTATCAAGGCTGCGGGCCTGTACATCCTCGCCTACACGGTGAACGACCTCGAGCGTGCGCGGTGTCTCGCGCACTGGGGCGTCGATACGATCTGCACGGACCGTATCGATCTGATCGGCCCGCACGCGCTCGGCGACTGAATTGTCTGAGTCGTCTGAGTCGTCTGAACGGCGAGCCGTCAACCTTCCTGTCGGCCACGCGCGATCAATGCACCCACGATCAACGCCAGACCACCCGCAATGGCAATCGACTGCCAGGGATTGCGATGCACGTAGTCATCTGCGTTGCTGAAGGCTTCGTCGGCCCGCTCGCGCGCCACGGTGCGCGCTACTTCCAGGCGTTCGCGCGCTGCGTCGAGACGCTTGCGCACATCCTCGCGCAGCGCTGCGGCATCGGCCTGGGTGCCCTCGCCAAGCGTTGTTTCCAGCTCGGCGAGCAGGTCGCGCAACTCGTCGGCGATGTCGGCCACCGCATTGCGGCTGCGGCGCGCGATGCGGCGCGCGTGGCGGCCCGTCTTGCTCCAGGACTCCCCGATTGCATCTCGCGTATTTGGGAATGCGCTCATGAATCGCTCCGTTGTTGAAAACGCAGGGTCAATGACTGGCTGCGTCCACGAAATAACTGGACGCGGGAGTTGGAAAGTATTGCGCAATTCCTGTACCCGCCGCGCGAGCGTGCTCACGCGGTCTGGTCGCGTGCGCGCGGCAGACGGCGTTCTTCGGCTTAGTGTGTAATTGGTGATTACGGGGACAGCACGGTTTTTCTCAGAGGCATAGAATCAGAGAAAACTTGCACGATTGTGGTGACAAACCGGTGGGTGGGAGGAGGCGCCTCCGCCGGGCGCCGCAAGGGCAGGGCGGAGGGCTCGCGGATCAGGCAGCGGCTGAAGCAGCGGCGCCTAGAATGCGTAACCGACCTTGAGGTAGGTAACGATCGGGTTCAGGTGGATCTTGGCTTCGGAGCGGACGTGGACGCCCGTTCGGGTGGTGGTGTCGAGCTTGGCGGTCACGTTGACCGGGATGTACGACAGCGAGAAGCCCGCGAACCAGTGCTTCGTGAAGTTGTAGTTGAAGCCCGCGCTAAAGACAGGTGCCCAGGAATTGGTTGTCGTAACGCTGGTCTGAGCGCCCGGGCTCGGTGTGACGCCATAAGGAGCAAGGGCTTGTGTACCCGCGTACCCAATGGTGCCGGTCAAGTTGTTGTTCGTGATCTTGTCGCCCGTGAACCAGGTGTACGTGGCGCCGACGCCGAGATACGGGCGGAACTTCGAGTCGGCCTTGTTGAAGTAGTACTTGAGCAGCAATGCCGGAGCCCAGAGGCGCGCCTCGCCGATCTTGCCGAACGAGGAGAGCGAGCCGGAACCAGAGAGGTCGAATTTCGGAGGAATGCCAAGTTCGGCTTCAGCGGCGATGTTGTCGGTGATGAAGTAGCCGAGGCTCACTCCGGCCGTGTCGGCGTTGCCGATGCTGGCGCCGGTGCCGGGAAGGCTTGCGTTGACGGGAAAGCCAGCAACGCTGTCGATTTTGAGCGGGTCACTGGAGTCCTGCGGTGCGAAATGGAACCACCCGGTCGTGACGTAAAGCGTGTGAGCTGATTGAGCGTGTGCTGCCGACACAACGGCGAGCGCGGCGATACCCGCCAGCGTCTGTTTTAATTTCATTTTGGGTTCTCCTCCATTAAAGGCCCGCACATTATGAACAAAAGGCTTCCATCAGACCATATGCGACCACTAGAAGCATCTCCCTAAGCGCCGCGAGGTTTCCGCCAAAGCCGCACCACGGCGCGACGAGCGTCCGTGCGGCTTGGCGGGTCTGCGGGTATTCACCAACGGACAAATGGAAAATCGAGCATGGCACGGCTTGCACGTCTTTATGTTCCTGATCAGCCGCAGCACGTGATCCTTCGCGGGCTCGACCAACAGCCTGCATTTGTCGATGAACAGGATTACGAGCTTTTCATCGACTGCCTGAAAGCGGCGGCGCGCGATCATCATCTGGCGGTTCACGCGTGGGTGTTAATGCCCGGCGCGGTGCAACTGCTCGTCACCCCATCCGACGAATCGAGTCTGCCGAAGGCAATGCAGGCGGTTGGCCGGCGCTACGTGGCGCATTTCAACCGGCGCTATGCGCGGCGCGGCACGTTGTGGGAGGGCCGCTACCGCGCGACGGTAATCGAGGGCGAGCGCTTTTTCCTGCTGGCGAGCCGCGTCGTCGAACTCGCGCCGGTGCGCAACCATCTCGTCGGGATTCCTGATGACTACCGGTGGTCGAGCTACCGGCATCACATCGGGCTCACCGTCGACAGCCTCATCACCGACCACCCGCTCTACTGGGCACTCGGCAACACGCCGTTCGAGCGTCAGCGCGCCTATCGAGAGTTGTGCGAACAAACGCTCGACGAACGCGAGACCTCGCAGTTGATGCAGGCGACCCTCAAGGGCTGGGTGCTCGGCAGCGATACCTATCGCGATTGGGCGTCCCGCTCGGCGAACCGGCGTGTGTCGCCGCTGCCGCGCGGGCGGCCGCGCAAGGTGCGTGAGGCGCCGCTTCCGGCTGCAGGTGCACCGGTAGCCGCAGCTGCATCGCCGCAGCCTGGACAATCGGGAGCGCATCATGCGCCGTCTTCGACCGCTCCGGGTTCTAGCAGCGCATCGGGCGGTCACCCCGGCAGCGATGCGGGGGCGCATCCAGGCGGACATCAGGGTGTGCATTCGGACAGTTCGGCTGGCCAGTCGAGCGGGACGGCGGCTTCGGGCAGCGGCAGCACGACGAGTTCATCGCCCGCTCACGAGGAGCGCAAACCGGGCGCCGGGCCGCACTGATCGGCTTCAGGATCAACGACTTACGCAAGAAACGGCATCTCCGGATGCCGTTTTCTTTAACTCTATTTAAATATGTCCCCAATAAAATGGTGCACACATGCACCATCTCGATAATTGGGGTTCGACCAAGCGGTTTTATTTGCATGCCCTTGATTCGTCGCGTATATTCGCCTTTCGGCTCTCCTCGGCGCACGACGCGGGAAGCCCGCATCGCCCGCGCAACGCCGTACCGCGGTCACGCAAGCGGCGGGAAACTAAAAGACGGAATCAACGGCCAGCCATTGGCCATTCTTGGACGGCGTCCCTATGAACGATCACCAGCAGCGCGCCGCGGTGCCCGCCGCGCAAGGTCTCTATGACCCGCAAAACGAACACGACGCTTGCGGCGTCGGCTTCGTCGCCCACATCAAGGGCAAGAAGAGCCACGAAATCATTCAGCAAGGGCTGAAGATTCTCGAAAATCTCGACCATCGGGGCGCCGTCGGCGCCGATCCGCTCATGGGCGACGGCGCGGGCATCCTGATCCAGATTCCGGACGCCTTCTATCGCGAAGAGATGGCCAAGCAAGGCGTGACGCTGCCGCCGGCTGGCGAATACGGCGTCGGCATGATCTTCCTGCCGAAGGAACACGCCTCGCGCCTCGCGTGCGAACAGGAACTTGAGCGCACGGTGCGCGCCGAAGGCCAGGTGGTGCTCGGGTGGCGCGATGTGCCGGTCGACCATGCGATGCCGATCTCGCCCACCGTCAAGGCGAGCGAGCCGCTGATCCGCCAGATCTTCATCGGCCGCGGCAAGGACGTGATGGTCACGGACGCGCTCGAACGCAAGCTCTACGTGATCCGCAAGACCGCGAGCCACCGCATCCAGGCGCTCAAGCTCAAGCACGGCAAGGAATACTTCGTGCCGTCCTGTTCGGCGCGCACGGTCGTCTACAAGGGCCTGCTGCTGGCGGGCCAGGTCGGCGTGTACTACCGCGACCTGCAAGACGAGCGCGTCGTCTCGGCGCTGGCGCTCGTGCACCAGCGCTTCTCGACGAACACCTTCCCGGCGTGGGAACTGGCTCACCCGTACCGCATGATCGCCCACAACGGCGAAATCAACACCGTGAAGGGCAACGTGAACTGGCTGAACGCGCGGACCGGCGCGATCGCCTCGCACGTGCTCGGCGACGACCTGCCGAAGCTCTGGCCGCTGATCTATCCGGGCCAGTCGGATACGGCATCGTTCGATAACTGTCTCGAACTGCTCGTGATGGCGGGCTATCCGCTCGTGCACGCGGTCATGATGATGATTCCCGAAGCGTGGGAGCAACACACGCTGATGGACGAGAACCGCCGCGCGTTCTACGAATACCACGCCGCGATGATGGAGCCGTGGGACGGCCCCGCCGCGATCGCCTTCACGGACGGCCGTCAGATTGGCGCGACGCTCGACCGTAACGGCCTGCGTCCGGCGCGCTACATCGTCACCGACGACGAACTCGTCATCATGGCGTCCGAAGCGGGCACGCTGCCGATCCCCGAATCGAAGATCGTCAAGAAGTGGCGTCTGCAGCCGGGCAAGATGTTCCTGATCGACATGGAGCACGGCCGCATCATCGACGACAAGGAACTCAAGGACAACCTGGCGAACGCCAAGCCGTACAAGAGCTGGATCGACGCCGTGCGCATCAAGCTCGACGAGATCGAGCCGAAGGCGGAAGACGTCGCGACCGCGCGCGCCGAAGCCACGCTGCTCGACCGTCAGCAGGCGTTCGCCTATTCGCAGGAAGACATCAAGTTCCTGCTGGCGCCGATGGCGATGGCCGGCGAAGAGGCGATCGGCTCGATGGGCAACGACTCGCCGCTGGCGGTCATGTCCAACAAGAACAAGACGCTCTATCACTACTTCAAGCAGCTCTTCGCGCAGGTCACGAACCCGCCGATCGACCCGATCCGCGAGAACATGGTGATGTCGCTCGTGTCGTTCATCGGCCCGAAGCCGAATCTGCTCGACACCAACAACATCAACCCGCCGATGCGTCTCGAAGTGTCGCAGCCGGTGCTCGACTTCAAGGACATCGCGAAGATCCGTGCGATCGAGCAGTACACGGGCGGCAAGTTCAGCTCCTACGAACTGAACATCTGCTATCCGGTCGCCTGGGGCAAGGAAGGCATCGAAGCGCGTCTCGCCTCGCTGTGCGCGGAAGCCGTCGATGCGGTCAAGCTCGGCTACAACATCCTGATCGTCTCGGACCGCCGCACGGACCGCGACAACGTCGCGATTCCGGCGCTGCTCGCCACCTCGGCGATCCACACGCACCTCGTGTCGCAAGGTCTGCGCACGAGCACGGGTCTCGTCGTGGAAACGGGCTCGGCGCGCGAGACGCACCACTTCGCGCTGCTCGCGGGCTACGGCGCCGAAGCCGTGCACCCGTACCTCGCGATGGAAACGCTCGCGCAGCTGGCCACCAGCCTGAAGGGCGACCTGTCGCCGGAGAAGGCGGTCTACAACTTCACGAAGGCGGTCGGCAAGGGCCTGCAGAAGGTCATGTCGAAGATGGGCATCTCGACGTACATGTCGTACACGGGCGCGCAGATCTTCGAAGCGATCGGCCTCGCGGAAGATCTCGTCGGCAAGTACTTCAAGGGCACGGCGTCGAAGGTCGGCGGCATCGGCCTCTTCGAAGTCGCGGACGAAGCGATTCGCCTGCACCGCGACGCTTACGGCGGCAGCCCGGTGCTCGCGAACATGCTCGATGCGGGCGGCGAGTACGCCTACCGCGTGCGCGGCGAAGACCACATGTGGACGCCGGATGCGATCGCCAAGCTCCAGCACTCGGCGCGCAGCAACTCGTACCAGACGTACAAGGAATACGCGCACCTCATCAACGACCAGACGAAGCGTCACATGACGTTCCGCGGCCTGTTCGAGTTCCGCATCGATCCGATGCGCGCGGTCTCCATCGACGACGTCGAACCGGCGAAGGAAATCGTCAAGCGCTTCGCCACCGGCGCGATGTCGCTCGGCTCGATCTCGACCGAAGCGCACGCCACGCTCGCCATCGCGATGAACCGCATCGGCGGCAAGTCGAACACGGGTGAGGGCGGCGAAGACGAGAACCGCTATCGCAACGAACTGCGCGGCATTCCGATCAAGGAAGGCGATACGCTGCAATCCGTGATCGGCAAGGAAGTCGTGCGGGACATCGCGCTCAAGGACGGCGATTCGCTGCGCTCGAAGATCAAGCAGGTCGCGTCGGGCCGCTTCGGCGTGACGGCGGAGTACCTCGCTTCGGCGGACCAGATCCAGATCAAGATGGCGCAGGGCGCGAAGCCGGGCGAAGGCGGCCAGCTGCCGGGCCACAAGGTTTCGGAGTACATCGGCAAGCTGCGTTACTCGGTGCCGGGCGTGGGCCTCATCTCGCCGCCGCCGCACCACGACATCTACTCGATCGAAGACCTCGCGCAGCTCATTCACGATCTGAAGAACGTGAACCCGTCGTCGTCGATCTCGGTGAAGCTCGTGTCGGAAGTGGGCGTGGGCACGGTGGCCGCGGGCGTCGCGAAGGCGAAGGCCGATCACGTCGTGATCGCCGGTCATGACGGCGGCACGGGCGCGTCGCCGCTCTCGTCGATCAAGCACGCCGGCTCGCCGTGGGAACTCGGTCTCGCCGAAACCCAGCAGACGCTCGTGCTCAACCAGCTTCGCGGCCGCATTCGCGTGCAGGCCGACGGCCAGATGAAGACCGGCCGCGACGTCGCAATCGCCGCGCTGCTCGGCGCGGACGAATTCGGCTTCGCGACGGCGCCGCTCGTCGTCGAAGGCTGCATCATGATGCGCAAGTGCCATCTGAACACCTGCCCGGTCGGCGTCGCGACGCAAGATCCGGTGCTGCGCGCGAAGTTCTCGGGCCAGCCCGAGCACGTCGTCAACTTCTTCTTCTTCGTGGCCGAAGAAGTGCGCGAAATCATGGCGCAACTCGGCATCCGCAAGTTCGACGACCTCATCGGCCGTGCGGACCTGCTCGACACGCGCCGCGGCATCGAGCACTGGAAGGCGAAGGGGCTCGACTTCTCGCGCGTGTTCTACCAGCCGCAAGTGGGCGCCGAAGTCGCGCGTCTGCATGTCGAGTCGCAGGATCACGGCCTCTCGCGCGCGCTCGACCATACGCTGATCGAAAAGGCGCGGGCCGCAATCGAGACCGGCGAGCACGTCTCGTTCATTCAGCCGGTGCGCAACGTGAACCGCACGGTCGGCGCGATGCTCTCGGGCGTGGTCGCGAAGAAGTACGGCCACGACGGCCTCGCCGACGACGCGATCCACATCCAGTTCAAGGGCACGGCGGGCCAGAGCTTCGGCGCGTTCCTCGCGAAGGGCATCACGCTGGACCTCGTCGGCGACGGCAACGACTACGTCGGCAAGGGCCTCTCGGGCGGTCGCATCATCATCCGTCCGACCAACGATTTCCGCGGCAAGTCCGAAGAAAACATCATCTGCGGCAACACGGTGATGTACGGCGCGATCGAGGGTGAAGCCTTCCTGCGCGGCGTGGCGGGCGAGCGCTTCTGCGTGCGCAATTCGGGCGCGACGGCGGTGGTCGAGGGCACGGGCGATCACGGCTGCGAATACATGACCGGCGGCACGGTCGTCGTGCTCGGCGAGACGGGCCGCAACTTCGCGGCCGGCATGTCGGGCGGCGTCGCGTTCGTGTACGACCCGGACGGCACGTTCGCAGGCAAGTGCAACCGCTCGATGGTCACGCTCGATCCGGTGTTGCAGCAGGCCGAGCAGGAGCGCACCGTGGACCGCGCGCTGTGGCACACGGGCCAGACCGACGAGGCGCTGCTCAAGGGGCTCATCGAGCGTCACTTCCAGTTCACCGGCTCGCCGCGTGCGAAGGTGCTGCTGGAAAACTGGGACGCGTCGCGCCGGCACTTCGTGAAGGTATTCCCGACGGAATACAAGCGCGCACTGGCCGAGATCGGCGCGAAGAAGGCGAGCCAGGAAGTGCTCGCCGCCTGACGGCACGACGTAAAGACGTAACGACGATGTGGCGCCCGCCGCGCAGCGCATGCAGAGCATGAAGCGCGCAAAGCGTATGAAGCGCGGGCGCCGATCCCCTCACCGAATTCATGGATAGACGAGAGCCAAATGGGTAAGGTAACCGGTTTTCTCGAGTACGAGCGCCAGCATGAGGCGTACGAAGCACCGCTGACGCGGGTGAAGCACTACAAGGAGTTCGTGGCCGCGCTGTCCGATGCGGATGCGAAGATCCAGGGCGCGCGTTGCATGGACTGCGGCATTCCGTTTTGCAATAACGGCTGCCCGGTCAACAACATCATCCCCGACTTCAACGACCTGGTGTACCGCCAGGACTGGAAGTCGGCGATCGAAGTGCTGCACTCGACGAACAACTTCCCCGAGTTCACGGGCCGCATCTGCCCGGCGCCGTGCGAAGCGGCGTGCACGCTCAACATCAACAAGGAGCCGGTCGGCATCAAGTCGATCGAGCACGCGATCATCGATAAAGCGTGGGCCGAAGGCTGGGTCACGACGCAGATCGCGAAGCACAAGACCGGCAAGAAGGTTGCCGTCGTCGGCTCGGGCCCCGCGGGCCTCGCCGCCGCGCAGCAACTCGCGCGCGCCGGGCACGAGGTGACGGTGTTCGAAAAGAACGACCGCATCGGCGGCCTGCTGCGCTACGGCATCCCCGATTTCAAGCTGGAGAAGTGGCAGATCGACCGCCGCATGCGCCAGATGGAAGCCGAGGGCGTGACGTTCCGCACCAACGTGTTCATCGGCAAGGGCGAGCTGCCGGCCTACATCGGCAACACGGCGCGCGAAACCATCACGCCGGACGAACTGAAGGAACAGTTCGACGCCGTGGTGATCGCGGGCGGCGCGGAAACGCCGCGCGATCTGCCGGTGCCGGGCCGCGAGCTGCAGGGCGTTCACTACGCGATGGACTTCCTGCCGCAGCAGAACAAGGTCAACGCGGGCGACAAGCTGCCCGGCCAGCTTTTGGCGAAGGGCAAGCACGTTATCGTGATCGGCGGCGGCGACACGGGTTCCGACTGCGTCGGCACCTCGAACCGCCACGGCGCGAAGAGCGTGACGCAGTTCGAACTGCTGCCGCAGCCGCCCGAGGCGGAGAACAAGCCGCTCGTGTGGCCGTACTGGCCGGTCAAGCTGCGCACCTCGTCGTCGCACGAGGAAGGCTGCCAGCGCGACTGGTCGGTCGCGACGAAGCGCTTCGAGGGCAAGAACGGCAAGGTCGAGAAGCTGGTCGCCGCGCGCGTCGAGTGGAAGGACGGCAAGATGGTCGAAGTGCCGGATTCGGAGTTCGAAATGAAGGCCGACCTCGTGCTGCTCGCGATGGGCTTCACGCAGCCGGTGTCGCAGGTGCTCGCAGCGTTCGGCGTCGACAAGGACCCGCGCGGCAACGTGCGCGCCTCGACCGAAGGCGAGAAGGCTTACTACACGTCCGTCGACCGGGTGTTCACCGCAGGCGACATGCGCCGTGGCCAGTCGCTCGTCGTCTGGGCGATTCGTGAAGGCCGTCAGTGCGCGCGTTCGGTCGACGCGTTCCTGATGGGCAGCTCGGAGTTGCCGCGTTAATTTGTCTGTTGGCGTGACGTCCTCGCGCCGAAGACGAGCCGTACCAGCGTCGTACCACGAAGCCGGGCACCAGCTTCGCATGGGATCAGGGTAAGCGCCAAAGCGCTGACTCCGGTCGACATGCGAGGAGGGGGGCCCGGCTTCCTCGTTTACGCGCACGATTTCGATGCCCGGCAAGCGCCGCACGCAGCATGGTTCGCCAGCCATTGGCCGCCGACGCGCTACCATGAAGCGAACTGCGCCCGAACTGCGCCCGAACGGCGTGCGAACCGCGCGACCAATGCCGCTCCGACCATGTCAGAAGCCTCGAACAGCGATCCGTGGAAGCGCTGCTTCATCGCCCTCACGCCCGACGCGCCCTCGCGCGACGCACTCGCCGTGCTCGCCGTTCCGCCCAACGCGCGGCGCGTGCCGTACGCGCAGTTGCACCTGACGGTCGCGTTCATCGGGATGCTGGGAAAAGAGCAGGGCGAAACTCTGTCGCACCGCCTGCAGGAGCACGCCGTCTCGATTCCGCCCACGCCGGTCACGAAGATCGAGTGCTGGCCGAACCGTGTGCGTCCCCGTCTGATGGTCGCCGTGCTGGCGATGTCCGATGCGTTCGTCGCGCTCGACTGGCGCGTGCGCTCGTTGATGTTCGACGTGGGTTTGCCGCTCGACGCACGCGCGTTCCGTCCACACGTCACGGTTGCGCGCTTTACGCACGACGCGACGTCGGCGACGCTCGCGTGCGATGCGCAGGCACTGCCGCCGCTGCGCTTCACGTCTCTCGTGCTGTATTCGAGTACGCTCGCCCGCCAGGGCGCGCGCTACGAAGCGCTGGCGAGCGTGGCGCTCGCCAGCGCGTGAACCCGTCCATCCTTATGCGGCGATCCGCTCTTCGGGCATGCGCGCGATGTCGAGTGTTTCGTCGTGGAAGGAAGCCAGCGACTCGCGATGCGCGACGCTCACGATGGCCGCTTTCGGCAGGCGATCGTTGAAGAGCTTGTAGAGGCGGCTTTCGTTGTCGGGGTCGAGTGCGCTCGTCGCTTCGTCGAGGAACAGATAGTCGGGCTTGTGCAGCAGCACGCGCGCGCCCGCAAGCCGCTGCTGCTCGCCCGGCGAAAGCACGCGCGTCCAGTGCGCCGATTCGCCCAGCCGATCCACGTAACTTTCGAGACGGCAGGCGCGCAGCGCCTCGCGGCAGTCGTCGTCGCTATAGGTGTCGGGGGCGGAAGGGTACGTGAGCGCCGCCTTGAGCGTGCCGATCGGCAGATAGCTCTGCTGCGGGATGAACATCATGCGCGCGTCGACGGGCGCGTCGATCGAGCCCTCGCCGAACGGCCAGAGACCCGCGAGCGCGCGCATCAGCGTGCTCTTGCCCGCGCCCGAGGGGCCGCGCACGAGCCAGCGCGAGCCCGGCTTGATGGCGACGTCGCGCACTTCGGAGAGCGTTTCGCCGTTGGGCAGCGCGAGCTTCAGGTTGTCGGTGGAGAGCGCATTGGCGTCGACGAAATGCAGATTGATGCCGCCGTGCTCGGTCGCGGGCGAGACGGTTTCCTTCAGGCGCGGCGAGTGGACCACGCGCCCGAATTCGCGCAGACGGTTGACGGTGGCGCGCCATTCGACCAACGTCGAATAACTGTTGATGAACCACGAGAACGAATCGCTCACGGTGCCGAATGCGCCGGCGATCTGGGTCACCACGCCGAACTCGATCGCACCGGCGAAATAACGGGGGGCAGCGACGACGAGCGGAAAGATGCCCGATACCTGGCCGTAGAACGCCTGCACGAAGATGAGCCGCCGCGTGTACTTCATGACCAGCCACCAGTTATCGCGGATGTGCTGGAACAGACCTTGCGCGCTCTTCCGCTCGATTTCCATGCCGTGGTACAGCGCAATCTGCTCTGCGTTTTCACGCAGACGAATGAGACCGAAGCGGAAATCGGCTTCGACGCGCTGTTGCTGGTAGTTGATCGACACGAGCGGGTGATTCACTTTGTGCACGATAAACGAGCCGATGGCTGCATAGAGCGCGGCGATCCAGACCATGTAGCCCGGAATGCTGATCGGATGCCCGGCCAGCGTAAAAGAGACCGCGCCCGAAACGGTCCACAGGATGGTGATAAACGAGAAAAGCGTGACGACCGTGGAAAAAAGATCCAGCGTGAGCGAAAGCGTGGTGGTCGCGAAGGATTGCAGATCGTCGCTGATCCGCTGGTCGGGGTTGTCGGTGAGGCGGTCTCGCTCGATGCGGTAAAAGGTGCCTTCGCCAAGCCAGTCGCCGAGAAAACGCGTGGTGAGCCACTGACGCCAGCGGAAGCTGAGCATCTGGGTCAGATAACGTTTGTAGACGGCGAGAATGATGTAAGCGAACGCGAGGCTGGTGAAGACGAGCAACAGATGCCAGAACTGTTTCGCCTGTTTGGCTTGCAGCGCGTTGAAGAAATCGCGGTTCCAGAAGTTGAGCCGGACGTTGATCCACACGATGAGCAGATTCATCACGACGATCGCGACGAGCAGGCCCCAGGCGATCAAGCGTTCCTCGGACACCCAATAGGGCTTGATCAGGCGCCAGGCCGAGATCCGCTCATCCTGATCCGGCGTGTCGCGGGGAGAAAGGTTGGTCATGTATGTCCCGATGGGTGGTCCGGCCAGCAGCCGGTATGAGCCAGGCGTGCAGCGAGGCGCGCGGTGCAGCGATTCTGTCGGGGCGCGCTTAAGCGGAGCTTAATCGGAGATCGATTGCGAAGCTCATTGTTTCACTGACGCAGAGCGTCCGACGTATCGCGCTGTCAGAAGGCATTGTGCCAGACCGCGTGCGCAGATTAGCGTGCGCGCTTGCACCAACCCGGCAGCAACCGGGCAGCAGCAGGGCAGCAATCGGGCCGCAAGCGGGCGCCGACCGGGCGCCAATCAGGCACCAATCGCGCGGCGAAGGCCGCGCCCGTGCGGGTTTGCTGGGCTCGCGGCTTTTATGGTCTAATGGGCGCTGACGAAACAGGGGTGCTTTGCTGGCATGTCGCAGCGAGGCTGAGAGAGACCCTTTGCACCCGATCCGGGTAATACCGGCGAGGGAAGTTTCTGGAAGATCTAGCTGGAACCCGATCCAGCTCTCCGCCGGGCAAGCGCGGGACCAGCGTCCCATCTGTGCATCGCCTGTCCGGCCGGCCTTGCCAGCCGGTTTCGTCCTTGGGTACGTTCGTTGTTACCGTACGGAAAGGATGCGATGACCGCTTATTTCTCGATTCAATCAACCCGTCCCGCGTGCTTCGGCGTGTGCTTGGGCGCGCCGTGCAGCCTTGCGTTCGCGCGTGTCGGGTCGTCCATCAGGGTGCCGTCATGAACGACGCTCGATCCCCCTCCTCAATGCCCGATTTCGCCGTCCTCGGCGGCGGCCTGTGCGGGCGTCTCGTCGCGTGGCGCCTCGCGGGCGCGGGCCATCGCGTCGCGCTTTACGAGCGCGGCGGCGCCGACGGTTCCAACTCGGCGGCCTGGGTGGCCGCCGCGATGCTCGCGCCGCTCGCGGAGTCCGCCGTCGCCGAGCTGCTCGTCACCGAGCTGGGCGTCGCATCGCTCGAAAGCTGGCCGCGCATCCTTGCGGAACTGCCCGAGCCGGTCTTCTTCCAGCGCAACGGCACACTCATCGTCTGGCATCGCGCCGACCGCACCGAAGCCCCGCTGTTCGAACGCCACATGCGTGCGAACGCGCCGCACTGGCTCGCCGACGAGCGCTTCATCGCGCTCGCGGGCGCGCAGCTCGACGCGGCGGAGCCCGCGCTCGCCGGGCGCTTCGGGCGCGGCTGGCTGCTGGCGGGCGACGGCCAGCTCGACAACCGCCAGGCGTTGCGCGCGCTGGCGGCGGGGCTGGCGCAGCGGGGCGTCGAAACGCACTGGAACACCGCAGTCGACGACGCCGATCCGCCGCGCGCACGCGTAACCATCGACACGCGCGGGCTGGGTGCGAAACCCGCCCTGCCCGCGCTACGCGGCATCCGCGGCGAGGTCGTGCGCGTCCACGCGCCCGGCATCGGGCTGACGCGGCCGGTGCGCCTGCTGCATCCGCGTTACCCGATCTACGTCGCGCCGAAGCAGAACGATGTCTACGTGATTGGCGCGACCGAGATCGAGGGCGAGGACCTGTCGCCGATGAGCGTGCGCTCCGCGCTCGAATTGCTGAGCGCGGCATATGCCGTGCATCCGGCCTTCGGCGAGGCGCGCATTCTCGAACTCAACACGCAGTGCCGGCCGACCTTGCCCGATCACCTTCCCGCGCTGGTCTGGGACGGCGCGCGGACGTTGCGCGTGAATGGCCTCTACCGGCACGGCTTCATGATCGCGCCCGAAGTGGCCGACGAGGCGGTGCGGTGCGCGCAGGCGCTCTTCGAGGGCCGCATTGCCGATGCCGATGCGTTCGAGGTACTGCGCCGCGAATCGCGCTGGAGTGCGATGCTGCACGCGAAGGGTGCGTGCGAGCCCGATTGAGCGCAGATCGGCAGAGTCAGAAACACATTCAGCAATCCACATTGAACAGAATCGACATGGACATAGACGTCAACCAGCAGCGGCTCACGCTGCCCGAAGGCGCGACGGTAGCCGACGCGCTCGCCGCGTACGGTGCGCGGCCGCCCTTTGCCGTGGCGGTCAACGGCGACTTCGTCGCGCGCGCGCAGCATGCCGCGCGCACGCTCCAGGCGGGCGACCGCCTGGACGTCGTGAGCCCCGTCGCGGGCGGCTGACCGGGCGCCGGACACATCCAGGCGTATCGAATCACATCGAAGCACATCCAGATACATCCAATAAATCAGACTCCAGGAATCCCATCTCCATGACGACCACTCTTCCGAGCGCCGACGCGCTCACGCTGTACGGCGAAACCTTTGCAAGCCGCGTGCTGCTCGGCACGTCGCGCTATCCGTCGCTGCAGTCGCTCTCCGATTCGATCGACGCCGCGCGCCCCGGCATGGTCACTATCGCGCTGCGCCGCCAGTTGGCCAACGGTGCGGCCACCAACGGCTTCTTCGATCTGATGAAGCGCCACGGCGTGCCGCTCTTGCCGAATACGGCGGGCTGCTACTCCGTCGACGAGGCGGTGACCACCGCGCACATGGCACGCGAAATCTTCGAAACCGACTGGATCAAGCTCGAAGTGATCGGCGACGATTACACGCTGCAACCTGATCTGGTCGGCTCGATCGAAGCGGCCTCGCGGCTCGTGCGCGACGGCTTCAAGGTGCTGCCGTATTGCACCGAAGACCTCGTGATGGGCCGCCGCCTGCTCGATGCGGGCTGCGAGGCGCTGATGCCGTGGGGCGCGCCGATCGGCACCGGCAAGGGCGTGATCAATCCGTACGGTCTGCGCGTGCTGCGCGAGCGCCTGCCGGATGTGCCGCTCATCGTCGATGCGGGGCTCGGCGTGCCGTCGCACGCGGCGCAGGTGATGGAGTGGGGTTTCGACGGCGTGCTGCTCAACACGGCGGTGTCGCAGGCCACGCATCCCGACGCGATGGCGCGCGCGTTCGCACTCGGCGTCGAGGCGGGCCGCGCCGCGTATCTCGCCGGGCCGATGGCCGAGCGCGACGCGGCGGTCGCGAGTACGCCGGTCGTCGGCATGCCGTTCTGGAATCAGGACGGAGGCAAGTGATGACCGAAACCTTGCGACTGCAGGCGCGCGAACTCTTCTGGCCGCCCGCCGACGGCCTGACGGCCACGACCGAGCGCATCCGCGCGCGGCTCGGCGACTGGCCGCCGACACACGCGCCGTGGCGTATCTGCCTCACGCCTCCGGACGCACCGAACGGCGGCGATCTGATCGTCGTGACCGATGCCGCGCCGCACCTGGCGAACATCGCGCGCTGGATGCTCAACGGCGCGGGCGTGCTCGAAGCGGCGCAAGGCCGGGCAACGCTGCATCTCGGCGGCGAGCGCTACGCGCTCGAAGGCGAACTCGCCGAAGACTGGATCCCCGCGCTGGCGGCGTTCCTCGACTGCGGTTTCGATCCGCACGATGCGCTCGTGCTGGCGCTCGCCTGGCGTGACGGCGACGAAGCACGCGAAGACGCCTGGCCCGTCGACTTCTCGCGCTTTCCGCGCGTGCCGGGGTTGCCCGACGCGCCGGCGCAGCCTTTCGCGCCGTGCCCGGAAAGGCTCGGCATCTATCCGGTGCTGCCGACGGCCGACTGGGTCGAACGCGTGCTCGACTACGGCGCGAGGACCGTGCAATTGCGCAGCAAGCAGCCGAAGTCGCCTGAATTGATGCGCGAAATAGAACGCTGTGTCGCGGCAGGGCGCAAGCACGCGGATGCCCGCGTGTTCATCAACGATCACTGGCGCGAGGCGCTGGCGGCAGGCGCCTATGGCGTGCACCTCGGCCAGGAGGACCTGCGCGATGCGGATCTCGGCGCGCTGGCGGCGTCTGGCGTGCGCCTTGGGCTGTCGACGCACGGTTACTACGAAATGCTGATCGCGGTGCATTTCCGCCCGAGCTACGTCGCGCTCGGCGCGGTATTCCCCACGACGACCAAGGTTATGCCGACCGCGCCGCAAGGCCTTGCGCGCCTTGCGCGCTACGTGAAGCTGCTGGACGGCGTTGTGCCGCTGGTGGCGATCGGCGGCATCGACGGCGCGGTGCTGCCGCGGGTGCTCGCGACGGGGGTGGGCAGCGCGGCGGTTGTGCGCGCTGTCACCGAGGCGGCCGATCCGGCTGTGGCCGTCGCTGCGCTGCAAAACGCGTTTACGCAATAATCCCCCCTCGACCGGACGGCTGAGTCGCACTTATGCGCCGCTGGTCAAGGGGGCCGGTTGGTGTTGTTTTGTGGTGACCGGCCGACGTTTGGGACGGGGCACGTCACGGCTTTTTTTCCATGATGGCCCTATAATCCCGCCTTCGTGTAAATGCATTGTCAGCCTACGTGCCATCATCCTCTGAGACCCTGTTGGAGCTGCGCGACGTCGATTTCGGCTATGGCGACCGGCTCGTCCTGTCCGGCCTGAATATGCGCTTTGGGCGCGGCCAGGTGGTGGCGGTCATGGGTGGCTCGGGCGGCGGCAAGACAACGGTGCTGCGCCTGATCGGCGGCCTTGTGCGCGCGCAGCGCGGCCAGGTGCTGTTCCATGGCGCGGATGTCGGCGCGCAGTCGCGCGAAGGCCTCTACACGCTGCGCCGCAAGATGGGCATGCTGTTCCAGTTCGGCGCGCTCTTCACCGACATGTCCGTGTTCGAAAACGTCGCCTTTGCGCTGCGCGAGCACACCGATCTCCCCGAAGAACTGATTCGCGACCTCGTGCTCATGAAGCTCAACGCGGTCGGGCTGCGCGGCGCACGCGACCTCGCACCGTCGGAGATCTCGGGCGGCATGGCGCGGCGCGTCGCGCTCGCGCGCGCCATCGCGCTCGACCCGGAACTCATGATGTACGACGAGCCCTTCGCGGGCCTCGATCCGATTTCGCTCGGCATCACGGCCAATCTGATCCGCACGCTCAACGACGCGCTCGGCGCGACGTCCATTCTCGTCTCGCACGACGTGCCCGAGTCGTTCGCCATCGCCGATTACGTCTACTTCCTCGCCAACGGCAAGGTGCATGCGCAGGGCACACCCGCCGAACTGCGCGCCTCGACCGACCCGACCGTGCGCCAGTTCATCGACGGCGCACCCGACGGTCCGTTCCATTTTCACTACCCGGCGAACGTGCCGCTTTCGGCGGACTTCGGCATTGGCGGAGATCGCACATGACCGGCGCAATCAGCCTGCTCGGGCGCACCGTGATCGAGACGATCACCCGCGCGGGTCACGCGGCACGATTCTTCGTGCGCCTCGTGCTGGAATTTTTCCCGCTCCTGCGCCGTCCGCGCCTTGTCACGAAGCAGATCCACTTCGTCGGTAATTATTCGCTGTTGATCATTGCCGTCTCGGGGCTCTTCGTCGGTTTCGTGCTCGGCCTGCAGGGCTACTACACGCTGAACCGCTATGGATCCGAGCAGGCGCTCGGCCTGCTCGTCGCGCTTTCGCTCGTGCGCGAACTCGGGCCGGTCGTCACGGCGCTCCTGTTCGCGGGGCGCGCGGGCACGTCGCTCACCGCCGAAATCGGCCTCATGAAGGCGGGTGAGCAGCTCACCGCCATGGAGATGATGGCCGTCGACCCGGTGCGGGTCGTGATCGCCCCGCGCATGTGGGCCGGCGTGGTCGCCATGCCGATCCTCGCGGCGATCTTCAGCGCGGTCGGCATTCTCGGCGGCTATGTGGTCGGCGTGGTGCTGATCGGCGTCGATGCAGGCGCGTTCTGGTCGCAGATGCAAGGCGGCGTGGACGTCTGGGCCGATGTGGGCAATGGCGTGGTCAAGAGCATCGTGTTCGGCTTCGCCGTGACGTTCACCGCACTCTACCAGGGCTACGAGGCGAAGCCGACGCCCGAAGGCGTCTCGCGTGCGACCACGAAGACGGTCGTGTACGCGTCGCTCGCGGTGCTCGGCCTCGACTTCCTGCTCACTGCCCTGATGTTTAGCTAGGACGGGCCGCGGGTCCGCTCGCCGCCGCAATGGATTCTGATTGGGATGACGATGAAAAAGAATGCTCTCGATTTCTGGGTCGGGCTGTTCGTGGTGCTGGGCTTCGTCGCGCTGCTGTTTCTCGCGCTGAAGGCCGGCAACATGAGCTCGCTGTCGTTCCAGTCGACGTACCCGGTGAAGCTCAAGTTCGACAACATCGGCAGCCTCAAGCCGCGTGCGCCGGTGCGCAGCGCGGGCGTGACGGTGGGCCGCGTCGCGTCGATCGGCTTCGACTCGAACACCTACCAGGCGCTGGTGACGATCAACATCGACCAGCAGTACCAGTTTCCGAAGGACACGTCCGCGAAGATCCTGACC
Organism: Paraburkholderia denitrificans; assembly: GCF_042655705.1. Classification (NCBI taxonomy): domain Bacteria; kingdom Pseudomonadati; phylum Pseudomonadota; class Betaproteobacteria; order Burkholderiales; family Burkholderiaceae; genus Paraburkholderia; species Paraburkholderia denitrificans. Next base: position 57,205 of record NZ_JBHSMP010000032.1, read on the forward strand.
GCCGGGTTGCTCGGCGAACAGTACATCGGCCTCGAGCCGGGCGGCGATTCCGAAATGCTCAAGGCGGGCGACACCATCGCGATGACGCAGTCCGCGATCGTGCTCGAAAATCTCATCGGCCAGTTCCTGTACAGCAAGGCGGCCGATTCGGGTGCAAACAAGCCGGCGGGCGGCGCGGGTGCTGCACCGGCTCCGGCGCCTGCAGCGGCAGGCTCGGACACGGCTGGCAAGTAAGGGGGTAAAAAATGACCACGATGCGCATGCGCGCCGCGGCAATAGGGGTTGCGGCAATGACGATGGCGGGTTGCGCGACAGTGCAGACGCCGTCGAAGGACGATCCGTGGGAAGGCTTCAACCGCACGGTCTTCACATTCAACGACAAGGTCGACCAATACGCGCTCAAGCCGGTCGCGAAGGGCTACGTGAAGGTGACGCCGCAGCCGGTGCGCACCAGCGTCACGAGCTTCTTCTCGAATATCGGCGACGTCTACAACGCGGCGAACAACCTGCTGCAGCTGAAGATCGCCGACGGCGTCTCGGACATCATGCGGGTCGTGATCAACACGGTCTTCGGCGTCGGCGGCCTGTTCGACGTGGCGACGCTCGCGAAGCTGCCCAAGCACAACCAGGATCTGGGCCTCACGCTCGGCCACTATGGCATGCCGGCCGGTCCGTACCTCGTACTGCCGCTGCTCGGGCCGAGCACGGTGCGCGATGGCATCGGCACAGCGGGCAACTATTTCATCAACCCGCTCAGCTACGTCGATCCCGCCGCGCTTAGCTGGGGGCTGTACGGTCTGAACGTCGTCAGCACGCGGGCGAATCTGCTCGGCGCGAGCGAGCTGCTCGAAGGCGCCGCAATCGACAAGTATTCGTTCGTGCGCAATACCTACCTGCAGCGCCGCCAGTATCTGCTGTCGGACGGCAAGGCGGGCGCATCGTCGTCGAATGCGCCGGACTACGGCGAACCACCGCCGCCGAACTACGACCAGGGCGATCAGGGTGCGGCGGCTCCGGCTGGCGCCTCGGCGCCCGCGGTTCCCACCGGCGGACAGGCACCGGCTGAAGCGCCGGGCGCCGCGGCTCCGGAAGGCGCCTCGGGCCCCGGCTCGACGACGGTTCCAGCCGATCAGATGATTCCGCCCACGCGCTTCGGCTACCCGGCATTGCGCTTGCGCTGATGTATTGGCACGTATTGGCGCACTGCCCGGGCGGCGTTGTCTGACGTAACAGCCGGAAACGCTTGTCGCACAATCGTCGCAGTTTAAGGCTGGAGCGCGCTTGAATTCGCGTGATATCGTTGGCTCCACCGGGGGCTTCCTCCCCAACTTGCAGGATTCGATATGAAAAAATTCTTTCTGTTTGCGCTTTTTGCAGCATTTTTTGCGACGGCTGGCGCGGCGTCGGCATCGGCCCAGGCGGTGGACACCAGCAATCCGGACGCGATGGTCAAGACCATCACGCAGCAGGTGATGGACCAGATCCGCGGCGACAAGTCGATCCAGTCGGGCGACATCACGAAGATCACGCAGCTTGTCGACCAGAAGATCCTGCCGTACATGGACTTTCACCGCACGACGCAGCTCGCGATGGGCCGCAACTGGCGCACCGCGACGCCCGAGCAGCAGGCTCAGGTCATCGACCAGTTCAAGATGCTGCTGATTCGCACGTACTCGGGCGCGCTCGCCCAGGTGCGCGACCAGCATATCCAGTACAAGCCGTTCCGCGCGAATCCGGACGATACCGACGTGGTTGTGCGTTCGACCGTGCTGAACAACGGCCAGACGATCGAGCTTGACTACCGCCTCTACAAGACGCCGCAAGGCTGGCGCGTGTACGACATCAACGTGCTCGGCGCATGGCTGATCCAGGCTTACCAGCAGCAGTTCCAGGAAAAGATCCAGCAGGGCGGCGTGGACGGACTGATCCAGTTCCTCACGCAACGCAACCAGCAGCTCGCCGCGGGCAAGAACTCGTGAGCGCAAGTTTCGACGCCGGCGTCAATCTGACTCACGCGAGCGCCAACAGCGCGCTCTCGGCGGGGCTCGCGCGGATCGCGGCGGGCGCGACCGCCGTCGATTGCGCGCAACTCTCGCAGTTCGATTCGTCGGCGCTTGCCGTGCTGATCGCCTGGCAGCGCGCCGCGCGGGCGCGCGGCGCCGCGCTCGACGTCCTCAACCTCCCGCCCAAGCTTGCGAGCCTCGCGCAAGCTTACGGCGTCGATCCGCTCCTGAACGAGCGGCACTGACACACTCGTGATGCACTCGTAACGCGCGCGGCGGACCGCCGGCCACGGCAACACAGGGTCCGCCGCCGCTTTGCCTTTCGGGCCAGTCGGGCTGTCCGGCTGTTGCCCCGGCCTTTCGCCCCAGACTTTTGCCCTATAATCAAACGTTTTTTGGGATTTGCCGCCGGGCGTTCGACGCTGCGGACGGCAACGCGATCGCAACACAGGCTGTCCCCGAATTCCGGATTTTCCCCGCAGCATTGATGTACTTTTCGGCCGCACCGGCATGAGACGGGCGGCGCTCGAGTCATGCCAGCCATCGATTTTCGTAACGTCAAGAAGAGCTTCAAGGCGCTTCAGGCGCTCAAAGGCGTCACCTTCACGGTCGAAGAAGGCGAGTTCTTCGGGCTGCTCGGCCCGAATGGCGCGGGCAAGACGACGCTCATCAGCATTCTTGCGGGACTCGCGCGCGCCGACGAAGGCTCGATCGACGTGCGCGGCCACGACGTGGTCCACGATTACCGCAACGCGCGCCGCAACCTCGGCGTCGTGCCGCAGGAACTCGTGTTCGATCCCTTCTTCACGGTTCGCGAGACGCTGCGCATCCAGTCCGGATACTTCGGTTTGCGCAATAACGACGCGTGGATCGACGAGATCATGGCCAACCTCGATCTCACCGAAAAGGCGGACGTCAACATGCGTGCGCTCTCGGGCGGCATGAAGCGCCGCGTGCTGGTCGCGCAGGCGCTCGTGCACCGTCCGCCCGTGATCGTGCTCGACGAGCCGACTGCCGGCGTGGACGTCGAGCTGCGCCAGACGCTCTGGAAATTCATCTCGCGCCTGAACCGCGAGGGCCACACGATCGTGCTGACCACGCACTACCTGGAAGAAGCGCAAGCGCTGTGCGACCGCATTGCGATGCTGCGTCGCGGCGAGGTGGTCGCGCTGGAGCGTACGAACACGCTGTTGCGGCGCTTCGCGGGCATGCAGCTGTTCGTGCGTTTTTCCGCGGGCGTGCTGCCTGCCGAGCTGCGCGCGCTCGAAGTCGATCCGTCGAACGTCAACGCGCGCGAGCATCTGCTGCGTCTTGCGGGCTACGAAGACATCGAGCGGATTCTCGCGCTGTGCCGCGAGAACGGCTGCACGCTCGATGAAATCGAAGTGCGCAAGGCCGATCTGGAGGATGTTTTCGTGCAGATGATGCGCGCGCCGGAAGCCATCGAGGGGCTCGCATGAGCGGTTATAGCGGTTTCGGTACGCTCTTCTACAAGGAAGTGCTGCGTTTCTGGAAGGTTGCCTTCCAGACCGTGCTCGCGCCGGTCGTCACGGCGCTCCTCTATCTGACGATCTTCGGGCACGCGCTCTCCGGCCGCGTCGAGGTTTATCCCGGCGTCACGTACACGAGCTTCCTGATTCCCGGTCTCGTGATGATGAGCGTGCTGCAGAACGCGTTTGCGAACAGTTCGTCGTCGCTGATCCAGTCGAAGATCACCGGCAACCTCGTGTTCGTTCTGCTGCCGCCGCTGGCCGCCCCGGAAATTTTCGCGGCTTACGTGCTGGCCTCGATCCTGCGCGGGCTCGCGGTCGGCGCGGGCGTATTCATCGTGACGATCTGGTTCGTGCCGCTCGGCTTCGCCGCACCGCTCTTCATCATCGCGTTCGCAGTGCTCGGCTCGGCCATTCTCGGCACGCTCGGCCTGATCGCGGGCATCTGGGCCGAGAAATTCGATCAGCTCGCCTCGTTCCAGAATTTTTTGATCATGCCGCTCACGTTCCTTTCGGGCGTGTTCTACTCGACGCATTCGCTGCCGCCCGTGTGGCGAGAAGTGTCGCGGCTCAACCCGTTTTTCTACATGATCGACGGCTTTCGCTACGGTTTCTTCGGCTTGTCCGATATCAATCCGTTCGTGAGCCTTACGATTGTTTTCGTCTTTTTCGTGGCGCTGGCCGCGCTCGCGATGCGCATGCTCGCGACCGGCTACAAGCTGCGCCACTGAACCACTTCGCACAGGAGCCTCTTTCCATGTCGCCGACTCCAGATCAGATCCAGCAGTACATCGCCGCAGGCCTTCCGTGCGAGCACCTCGAAGTGAAGGGCGACGGCCAGCACTTCTACGCGACCATCGTCTCGGCCGCCTTCGAAGGCAAGCGCCCGATCCAGCGCCATCAGCTCGTCTACGCGGCACTCGGCGAGCGCATGCGCGCGGAAGTGCACGCGCTCAGCATGAAAACGCTCACGCCCGCCGAATGGCAGAACGGTTAATCTGGAATACCAGTGCGAATCACCCAGGATAACCAGGATAAGGACGGCGCCGCCAGTGGCGCCGTTCACACGAAAGATGCGCCGCCGCGGGCGGGCCGCATCGATCAGGAAACCTCAGGCATGGACAAACTCGTCATCGTCGGCGGGCGGAAGCTCGCGGGGGAAGTGGCCGTTTCGGGCGCGAAGAATGCCGCGCTGCCGATTCTCTGCGCGGGTCTCCTGAGCGCGGAGCCGGTCCACCTCGACAACGTGCCCGACCTGCAGGACGTGCGCACGACGCTCAGGCTGCTCGGCCAGATGGGCGTGCGCACCGAGCAGTCGGGCAATCACGTGCAGCTCGATGCCGCGAACGTGACGAACCTCGTCGCGCCGTACGAGCTCGTGAAGACCATGCGTGCGTCGATCCTCGTGCTCGGGCCGCTCGTCGCGCGCTTCGGCGAGGCGAAGGTGTCGCTGCCGGGCGGCTGCGCAATCGGCGCGCGCCCGGTCGACCAGCACATCAAGGGCCTGCAGGCGATGGGCGCCGAGATCAACATCGAGCACGGCTTCATCGAGGTGCGCGCGAAGCGCCTGAAGGGCGCGCGCATCGTCACCGACATGATCACGGTCACCGGCACGGAGAACCTGCTGATGGCCGCGGTGCTCGCCGATGGCGAGACGGTGATCGAAAACGCCGCGCGCGAGCCCGAAGTGGGCGACCTCGCGCATCTGCTCGTCGCGATGGGCGCGAAGATCGACGGCATCGGCACGGACCGTCTCGTGATCCAGGGCGTCGAGAAGCTGCACGGCGCGAAACACACGGTCATTCCCGACCGCATCGAGGCCGGCACGTTCCTGTGCGCCGTCGCGGCGGCGGGCGGCGACGTCACGCTGCGCCACGTGCGCGCTCGCATCCTCGACGCCGTCACCGACAAGCTGCGCGAAGCGGGCGCGACGATCGAAGAGGGCGACGACTGGATGCGCGTGCGCATGAACGCGCGCGCGCGTGCCGTGAACGTGCGCACTTCCGAATACCCGGCATTCCCGACCGACATGCAGGCGCAGTTCATGGCGCTCAATGCGTTCGCGGACGGCACCTCGCAGGTCGTCGAAACGATCTTCGAGAACCGCTTCATGCACGTGCAGGAGCTGAACCGGCTCGGCGCGCGCATCACCATCGACGGCAACACCGCGCTCGTGACGGGCGTCGAGAAGCTGTCGGGCGCGAAGGTCATGGCGACCGATCTGCGGGCGTCGGCGAGTCTCGTGATAGCGGGCCTGTGCGCCGAGGGCGAGACGCTGATCGACCGCATCTATCACCTCGATCGCGGCTACGACCGCATGGAGGCGAAGCTCAACGCGATCGGCGCGAACGTGAAGCGCATCAAGGGGAACGCAGCATGAGCACACTCCGCACGGCCGCCCGAAGGAGGGTGCTCCCTCCCACGGGGAGGATGTCGCGCAGCGACAGGAGGGCAGTCCAATGAGCGCAGCTACGACACCGGCTGCGGCCGCGCCGCTCACGCTCGCGCTGTCGAAGGGCCGCATCTTCGAAGAGACGATGCCGCTCCTCGCCGCCGCGGGCGTACACGTGGCCGAAGATCCGGAGACCTCGCGCAAGCTGATTCTGCCGACCACCGATCCGAACCTGCGCGTCATCATCGTGCGCGCGTCCGATGTGCCCACCTACGTGGAATACGGCGCGGCCGATTTCGGCGTGGCGGGCAAGGACGTGCTGCTCGAACACGGCGGCAGCGGCCTGTACCAGCCGGTCGATCTCGACATCGCGCGTTGCCGCATGTCGGTCGCGGTGGCGGCGGGTTTCGACTACGCGAGCGCCGTGCGCCAGGGCGCGCGTCTGCGCGTCGCGACGAAGTACACGGAAACCGCGCGGCAGCACTTCGCGGCGAAGGGCGTGCACGTCGACCTCATCAAGCTGTACGGCTCGATGGAACTGGCGCCGCTGGTCGGCCTCGCCGATGCGATCGTCGACCTCGTCAGCTCGGGAAGCACGCTGCGCGCGAACAATCTGGTCGAAGTCGAGGAGATCATGCCGATCTCGTCGCGCCTCGTCGTCAACCAGGCGGCGCTCAAGCTGAAGCGTGCCGCGCTGCGCCCGATCATCGACGCGTTCGAGCGCGCGTCGCACCGCGGCGAGCAGGCTGCATAAGGCAAACGCGGGCAAAAACGGGCAAAAGCCGGCGAAAGCGCCACCCGCGCGCGCATGCTTCACGCGCACAACCCGCGCACAACGCGCGCACAACCGATACGGATGGAAATCAGCATGGCAATCACGATTCGCAAACTCGATTCCAGCGCCGAAGGCTTCAAGAAGGCGCTGCACGCGGTGCTCGCGTTCGAGGCGAGTGAGGATGAGGCGATCGAGCGCTCGGTGGCGCAGATCCTCGCCGACGTGAAAGCGCGCGGCGATGCCGCCGTGCTTGAGTACACGAACCGCTTCGACCGTCTCGCTTCGGCGAGCGTCGCGGCGCTGGAGCTGCCGTTCAGCGAGCTCGAAGCGGCGCTCGAGAGCCTCGAGCCCAAGCAGCGCGCGGCGCTCGAAGCGGCGGCGGCGCGCGTGCGCGGCTACCACGAGAAACAGCGCATCGAGTGCGGCTCGCATAGCTGGCAGTACACCGAATCCGATGGCACCGTGCTCGGCCAGAAAGTCACGCCGCTCGACCGCGTCGGGCTTTACGTGCCGGGCGGCAAGGCGGCGTATCCGTCGTCGGTGCTGATGAACGCGATCCCGGCGCGGGTCGCGGGCGTGCGCGAGATCGTCATGGTCGTGCCCACGCCGGACGGCGTGAAGAACCCGCTCGTGCTGGCGGCGGCGCTGCTCGGCGGCGTCGATCGCGTGTTCACGATCGGCGGCGCGCAGGCCGTGGCGGCGCTCGCCTACGGCACCGCCACCATCCCGGCCGTCGACAAGATCTGCGGCCCCGGCAACGCCTATGTCGCGTCGGCCAAGCGCCGCGTGTTCGGCACGGTCGGCATCGACATGATCGCGGGGCCGTCGGAAATTCTCGTGCTGTGCGACGGCACGACCGATCCGCGCTGGGTCGCGATGGATCTGTTCTCGCAGGCCGAGCACGACGAACTCGCGCAGTCGATCCTGCTGTGCCCGGACGAGGCGTTCATCAAGCGCGTGGAAGACGCGATCGACGAACTGCTGCCCGCGATGCCGCGCGCCGACGTGATCGCCACGTCGCTCACGAACCGCGGCGCGCTCGTGAAGGTGCGCGATATGGCGGAAGCCTGTGCGATTGCGAACGAGATCGCGCCGGAGCACCTTGAAATTTCGGCGCTGGAGCCGCAGAAGTGGGGGAATGAAATCCGCCATGCAGGCGCGATCTTCCTCGGCCGCTACACGAGCGAGAGTCTCGGCGACTACTGCGCGGGGCCGAATCACGTGCTGCCCACCTCGCGTACCGCACGTTTTTCGTCGCCGCTCGGCGTCTATGATTTCATCAAGCGTTCGAGTCTCATCGAGGTCAGCGCCGAAGGCGCGCAGACGCTCGGCGAGATCGCCGCGGAACTGGCTTACGGCGAGGGCTTGCAGGCGCATGCACGCAGTGCCGAATACCGCATGAAGCAGTTTTGAACCCGCTTTGAATCCGCTTTAAACCCGCCAGCAGGCGCCGTGCGCCTGCTGGCTCGCCGTGCGGGACGAGGACGCATAAGGCAGCAGACGTTCCACAAGCGAGAGACCTGACGACAACCAGAGCGGCCTTGAAGCCGCTCGCAAGCGCCTGCCCCGTTCGCGAGGGCGGGCGGGCCCAATATGACAACGCCACGAGACATCATCCGTCGCGACGTACTCGCGATGACGAGCTATCCGGTCCCCGACGCCACCGGCTTCGTGAAGCTCGACGCCATGGAAAACCCGTTTTCGCTGCCCGCCGCACTGGCTGCCCAGCTCGGCGAGCATCTGGCGCAGGTCGCGCTGAACCGCTATCCGGCGCCGCGCCCCGAGACGCTCATCGCGAGGCTCAAGGCCGCGATGCATGTGCCCGCCGAGTGCGACGTGCTGCTCGGCAACGGCTCGGACGAAATCATCAGCATGATCACGATGGCGTGCGCGAAGCCGGGCGCGAAGATGCTCGCGCCGGTGCCGGGTTTCGTCATGTATGCGATTTCTGCGCAATTCGCCCAGGCGGAATTCGTCGGCGTGCCGCTCGCGGCCGACTTCACGCTCGATACCGAAGCGATGCTCGCCGCGATTGCCGAACACCGCCCTGCGGTGATCTGGCTCGCCTACCCGAACAACCCGACCGGCACGCTCTTCGACGACGCCGCCATCGAGCGCATCGTTGCGGCCGCACGGGACGCGCACGGCCTCGTCGTGATCGACGAGGCGTATCAGCCGTTCGCGCAGAAAAGCTGGATGGCGCGCGCGGGCGAGTTCGACAACGTGGTCGTGATGCGCACGATGTCGAAGCTCGGGCTCGCCGGGATCCGTCTTGGCTATCTCGCCGGACGGGCGACGTGGCTCAACGAATTCGACAAGGTGCGCCCGCCGTACAACGTGAACGTGCTCACGCAGGCGACGGCGAGCTTCCTGCTCGACCACATCGACGTGCTCGACGCGCAGGCCGCGCAACTGCGTGCGGAGCGCGCGGTGCTGGCGGCCCAGGTGGCGAGTCTGCCGGGCGCGGAGGTGTTCGAGAGCGCCGGCAATTTCCTGCTCGTGCGCGTGCCCGACGCTGCCGCTGTGTTCGATACGCTACTGGGTGTGCGGGTTTTGATCAAAAACGTGAGTAAAATGCACCCATTGCTGGCGAATTGCGTCCGTTTGACTGTCGGAACACCCGACGAAAACGCGCAGCTTCTCGCCGCGCTGAAGCTCGTGCTCAAGTGACGGGCTCCGTTCTCTAACTCTCCTGTTACCGGCTGACTGACCGGCTAACTGAGCGGCTGAATGAAGGAAATTGCCATGCGCGTCGCGCAAGTCGTTCGCAACACCAGCGAAACGCAGATTCGCGTCAAGATCAATCTGGACGGCACCGGCGAGCAAAAGCTCGCGACCGGCGTGCCGTTTCTCGACCACATGCTCGACCAGATTGCACGACACGGGTTGATCGATCTCGAGATCGAGGCGCAGGGCGACACGCATATCGACGACCACCATACGGTGGAAGACGTCGGCATCACGCTCGGGCAGGCGGTGGCGCAGGCCATCGGCGACAAGAAGGGCATCCGCCGCTACGGCCATGCCTACGTGCCGCTCGACGAGGCGCTGTCGCGCGTCGTCATCGACTTCTCGGGACGCCCGGGCCTCGAATTCCACGTGCCGTTCACGCGCGCACGCATCGGCACGTTCGATGTCGATCTGTCGATCGAGTTTTTCCGCGGCTTCGTCAACCATGCGGGTGTCACGCTTCATATCGACAACCTGCGCGGGCTGAACGCTCACCATCAGATGGAAACCGTATTCAAGGCGTTCGGCCGCGCGCTGCGCATGGCGAGCGAACTGGACGAGCGCGCGGCGGGCAAAATCCCGTCGACGAAGGGCAGCCTCTAACGAGCGAAACACCCATCCGGGCGAACGGATACGCGAAGCGGGACGCGTCGCGCGACTATGCGGCCGTCGGGCTGCATGAAGCCTCGGTGCGCTGCGCGGTGGTCACATTGCGTGTCACGTTTCGTGAATGCGAACCGCGAGCGCCCGGGCAGGATCTGTTGGGACGGCATACAGGCGGACGCGCGCGCGTTCCCGTCGCCACGTAATGTCACGCAGCGTCACGCAGTGTCGCGTAATGTCACGTAGTGTCATGCAAAGTCACGTGAAGTCACGTAAAGCCAAAGCGAAGGGCAAGGCCCAGGCGGCCTGATTCGAGATGAAAACTTCAATTGCGATTGTGGATTATGGAATGGGCAACCTGCGTTCGGTGGCCCAGGCGCTGAGGCAGGCTGCACCGGAAGCCGATGTGGCGATCGTCGAGCATCCCGAGGCGATTCGCGCAGCGGACCGCGTGGTGCTGCCCGGCCAGGGCGCGATGCCCGACTGCATGCGCAGTCTCGCCGAATCGGGCCTGCAGGAAGCCGTGATCGAGGCCTCGCGCACGAAGCCGCTGATGGGCGTGTGCGTCGGCGAGCAGATGCTCTTCGACTGGAGCGCCGAGGGCGACACGAAGGGCCTCGGCCTGCTGCCCGGCAAGGTCGTGCGCTTCGAGCTGCAAGGCCGGCTTCAGGACGACGGCTCGCGCTTCAAGGTGCCGCAGATGGGCTGGAACATCGTCCACCAGGCGCGCGGCCATGCGCTGTGGGAAGGCGTGCCCGACGACAGCTACTTTTACTTCGTGCACAGTTATTACGTTGTGCCGGACAATGCGGCGCACACGGTGGGCGAAACGCCGTACGGCGCAGCGTTTACCTCGGCGGTGGCGCGGGATAACATCTTCGCCACTCAATTCCACCCGGAAAAGAGCGCCGCGGCGGGCTTGCGCGTCTATCGCAATTTCGTCCACTGGAACCCGTGATGGAACCCGTGATTGCGCGAGCGAGCCCTGTCGCCCTTGCGTCTGCAAGCGTGCGGAAAGAGTTGTACTAAACTAGCGAAGCGGCGCCGGATCTGACCTTTTTTCCCGGCGTCGGCTGAATTCCACTTTATTTCCCAGATATCCCCCGATAGCTATGCTGCTGATTCCGGCGATCGATCTCAAAGACGGTCACTGCGTGCGCCTTAAGCAAGGCGATATGGACCAGGCGACGGTTTTCTCCCAGAACCCGGCGGCCATGGCCCGACACTGGGTCGAGCGCGGCGCGCGCCGCCTGCACCTCGTCGATCTGAACGGCGCGTTCGCAGGCAAGCCCAAGAACGAAGACGCGATCCGCGAGATCATCGCGGAAGTCGGCGACCAGATCCCCGTGCAGTTGGGCGGCGGCATCCGCGACCTCGATACGATCGAGCGCTATCTCGACGACGGCCTCTCGTACGTGATCATCGGCACCGCGGCCGTGAAGAACCCGGGCTTCCTTCAGGAAGCGTGCACGGCATTCGGGGGGCATATCATCGTCGGCCTCGACGCCAAGGACGGCAAGGTCGCCACCGACGGCTGGAGCAAGCTCACGGGCCATGAAGTCGTGGATCTCGCGCGCAAGTTCGAGGACTACGGCGTCCAGTCGATCATCTACACCGACATCGGCCGCGACGGCATGCTTCAGGGCATCAACATCGACGCGACGGTGCGCCTTGCGCGCGCGGTGAAGATTCCGGTCATCGCGAGCGGTGGCCTGTCGAATCTCGCCGATATCGACGCGCTGTGCGAGGTCGAGGGCGAGGGCGTCGAAGGCGTGATCTGCGGCCGCGCGATCTACTCGGGCGACCTCGATTTCGCGCAGGCGCAGACGCGTGCGGACAGCCTGCGCGAATCCGACGACGCGTAACGCGCCGCCTGGCGTTTCATGCCGGGCCAACGTGTACGACAGGCCCGGTTTCCGGTCCTGTCGTGCGACGCGAAGCTGCAGCATTTCAATCGCTCGCACACGATCGTTTCCCGACCGGATTGCGGCGCATGGCGGGCGATTCGCGCGGTTCGGACAGGTCGCCACGAGCGGCAAAGCGCGCGACAATGAATCCGGCTGCTGCGCGCGTAAGTACGTGAAAGTACGTGAAAGTACGTGAAAGCACGTGAAAGCACGTGAAAGCACGTGAGCGCACGGGCAGGGTGGCGCAGGGATTCGGCGGCGGCGCGGCAAAATCGCGCAGGCGGGCCGTAACCGGCTGCGCCCGCCACGGCGCATCAGGTTGCAGACCAATCGCCAGCAGGCACATCCACTGATTCAATCGACGGGCAACATCGGCAAGATCATGGCTCTACCCAAACGCATCATCCCCTGTCTCGACGTGACTGCCGGGCGGGTCGTCAAGGGCGTCAATTTCGTCGAGCTGCGCGACGCGGGCGATCCCGTGGAAATCGCGCGCCGCTACGACGAGCAGGGCGCGGACGAACTGACCTTCCTCGACATCACCGCCACCTCGGACCAGCGCGACCTGATCCTGCCGATCATCGAAGCGGTCGCGTCGCAGGTCTTCATTCCGCTGACGGTCGGCGGCGGCGTACGTGCCGTGGAGGACGTGCGCCGGCTGCTGAACGCGGGCGCGGACAAGATCAGCATGAACTCGTCGGCGGTGGCGAATCCGCAACTCGTGCGCGACGCCTCCGGCAAATACGGCTCGCAGTGCATCGTCGTCGCCATCGACGCGAAACGCGTGTCCGCACCCGGTGAGCCTGCGCGCTGGGAAGTGTTCACGCACGGCGGGCGCAAGGCGACGGGCATCGACGCCGTCGAATGGGCGCGCAAGATGGCCGAATTCGGCGCGGGCGAGATCCTGCTCACGAGCATGGACCGCGACGGCACGAAGAGCGGCTTCGACCTCGACCTGACGCGCGCGGTCTCCGACGCGGTGCCGATTCCCGTGATCGCCTCGGGCGGCGTGGGCGGCCTGCAGGATCTGGCCGACGGCGTCGTGAAGGGCCATGCCGACGCCGTGCTGGCCGCGAGCATCTTCCACTACGGCGAACATACGGTCGGCGAGGCGAAGCGCTTCATGGCCGCGCAGGGCATTTCGGTGAGGTTGTAACCGTGACGACGAACGCTACGCCGGGCGCTGCCTGGCTCGACAGGATCAACTGGGACGCCAACGGTCTCGTGCCCGTGATCGCGCAGGAAGCCTCGACGGGCGACGTGCTGATGTTCGCGTGGATGAACCGCGAGGCGCTTGCCAAGACGGTCGAAACGGGCCGCGCCGTGTACTTCTCGCGCTCGCGCCAGCGCCTGTGGTTCAAGGGCGAGGAGTCGGGCCACGTGCAACAGGTCCGCGACATCCGTCTCGATTGCGACGAGGACGTCGTGCTGCTCAAGGTCGAGCAGGTCTCGGGTATCGCGTGCCACACCGGCCGTCACTCGTGCTTTTTCCAGCAATTCGACGGCACCGTCGACGACGGCCGCTGGGTCGCCGTCGATCCCGTGCTGAAAGACCCCGAACACATCTACAAATGACGCAACTCACGACCAACGACACGCTGCTGCGCCTCGCGGCGGTGATTGACAGCCGCAAGGGCGGCGATCCGGACGCATCCTATGTCGCGCGCCTCTTCCACAAGGGCGACGATGCGGTGCTCAAGAAGATCGGCGAAGAGGCCACCGAAGTCGTGCTGGCGGCCAAGGACGTGCGCCAGGGCGGCGCGCCGACGGCGCTGGTCGGCGAAGTGGCCGACCTGTGGTTCCACTGCCTCGTCGCGCTGTCGCATTTCGACCTGAGTCCCGCTGACGTGCTGGCGGAGCTGGAACGCCGCGAAGGCCTGTCGGGCCTCGAGGAAAAGGCGCTGCGCAAGAGCCGCGCGCGCGAGCAAAACGGCGACTGATTAGCGGCCGATCGGTAACTGACTGGTGACTGAAGTGCCGGCAGCGCGGCCGGCACGAGTGCTGAAGCATTCACTCCGGAACGACAGGGAGACGAGCAGCATGTCCATGCCCGGCGATTTTCCGCCCCGGACCATTCGGGATCCGCTCGATGCGGAGCGTCTACGCAGCCTGCGTACCTTCACGCATGTTCTCTACGCACTCTACGCCATCTACTGGCTCACGGGCGGTATTTCGGTGCTCATCGCGATCATCCTGAACTACCTCAAGCGCGACGAGGCGCTTGGCACACCGTACGAGCAGCACTTCACCTGGCAGATCCGCACCTTCTGGCTGGGGCTCGCGGGGCATTTGATCGGCATTGCGCTCTTCATCGCACTGATCGGTATCCCGATTTTATGGGCTGTCGCGATCTGGACCTTGTACCGTATCATCAAAGGCTGGCTGTATCTCTACGACAACAAGCCGCTCGCCAACCCGCGCGGGTGGGTCTGAAGGTCCGCCGGGCCGGCTTTCCGGGCAGTCCATCCACATCCATTGCGCGCCATGCTCACCAGGAGCACCATGACTCACGACCGCAGCACCTGTCTTTTCTGCAAGATCGCCGATGGCGAAATTCCGAGTTCGCGCGTTTATGAAGACGACGAATTCGTCGCCTTCCGCGACATTCGCCCTGCGGCGCAGACACATGTGCTTGTCATCCCACGACGGCATATTGCCACTCTCGCGGATTGCTTTGAAAGTGATGCCCCGCTGCTTGGTAGAATGATGGTGCTGGTCGCGCGCCTCGCGAGAGAACTGGGCGTGTCGTACACGGGCGGCGAAACAGGATTTCGCACGGTCGTGAATACGGGGCCGGGCGGCGGTCAGGAGGTGTATCACCTGCACGCTCATCTGCTCGCCGGGCCGCGGCCGTGGCAGCGCATGGGCTGAGGTATCGCGGGGGCGCGCCGAGGCCGCCTGGCCAAGGTTGCCGTATTTAGGCAGTATTTTTGAATCGCGCCGCTCCGGGTTTTCGGTGGGCGCAAAAGAGGCGCGCTCCTGGCGTGCCAGCGTTATTCGCCGCACAAGCTGGGTGGCGACGGGGTAAAGGAGAATTGGAATCATGGGTTCATTGAGCATTTGGCACTGGCTGATCGTTTTGCTGATCGTGGCGCTCGTCTTCGGGACGAAGAAACTGCGCAATATCGGCAGCGATCTTGGCGGTGCGGTGAAGGGTTTCAAGGAAGGCATGCGCGAGGGCGATGCCCCCGCAGCCGACCAGCAAAAGCGTGAACTGCCGTCCGATGGCAGCACGGTCGACGTCGAAGCCCGGGACAAAACCCCGCGTTCGAACGACTACCGCTAACGCGGCGGCTTGCCCTACCACTGGCTGACGGAAATCTGCATTCATGCTCGATCTGGGTCTAACCAAGATGGCGCTGATCAGCGTAGTTGCGCTGGTCGTGCTCGGACCGGAGCGGCTGCCGCGCGTGGCACGCACTGCCGGGGCGCTGTTCGGCCGCGCGCAGCGCTACATCAACGACGTCAAGGCGGAAGTTTCGCGCGAGATCGAACTGGACGAACTGCGCCGTGTGAAGACGGAGTTCGAGCAGGCGGCGCAGAACGTCGAGAAGACGGTTCAGGACAATCTGCGCAAGCAGGAGACCGAACTGAACGAGGCGTTTGGCGGAGGCACTTCGGTGTCGCCAGGCGCCGCGATTGGCGCGCAGACCGCTGCGACAGGCTCGACAAGCACCGCGAGCACTGCAGGCAACGCAAGCGCTGGTACGTCGTCGTTCTGGCGCAGCAGCAACGCAGGCACGCGGCCGGCCAAACGCAAGAACTGGCGCGTGAAGCAGGCGGCGGCTCCGAAGTGGTACAAGCGCGAAACGCAGCGGCGCACGCGCGTGCAGTCAGGCGCGGCACGCGTCGCACAACACACACCGGCCAGCCTGCGGCGGCCGGTGCGCTTCTTCTGATGCCCACAACGGGCATGGACTCATCCTACCGAGGGCCGGTGTGAGCGACCCCCAGCAAAACCAGGATGAAGGCGCTCAAGAGTCCTTCATCTCGCATCTCGTCGAATTGCGCGATCGCATCGTCCGCGCGGGCATTTCGGTCATCGTCGTGTTTATCGGGCTCGTCTACTGGGCGCCCGATATCTTCCGTCTGCTCGCGCGTCCGCTGATGCAGAACCTGCCGCGCGACGGAAAGATGATCGTCACCGACGTCACCGGCTCGTTTTTCGTGCCGATGAAAGTCACCATGCTCGTCGCGTTCGTGATCGCGCTGCCATTCGTGCTCTACCAGATCTGGGCGTTCATCGCGCCTGGCCTCTATCAGCACGAAAAGAAACTGGTGGTGCCGCTCGTCGCGAGCAGCTACGTCCTGTTCCTGTGCGGCATGGCGTTCGCCTACTTCGTCGTGTTTCCGACCATCTTCCGTGTCATGGCGCACTACAATGCGCCGCTCGGCGCGGAGATGACCACCGACATCGACAATTACCTGAGCTTCGTGCTCACCATGTTCCTCGCGTTCGGCGTGACCTTCGAAGTGCCGATTGTGGTCGTGCTGCTCGTGCGCATGAAGCTGCTCACGGTGAAGAAGCTCAGGGAGATCCGGCCCTATGTGATCGTCGGCGCGTTCATCGTCGCGGCCGTCGTCACGCCGCCAGACGTGTTCTCGCAGCTCATTCTCGCGTTGCCGCTGATCGTGCTCTACGAAGCAGGGATTATCGCCGCGCGGGTCTTCATCGGCACGGGCGAGAAGACACACGATTCCGACAATAGCGAGACGGCGAGCAGCTAGCCGGGCGCGCGGGCATAAGCCCCGCACATCTGCCACCGGACCGCCGGACTGCCCGGCGCACGCATCAAAAAGAAAGGCCGCGAACGGTGAGTTCGCGGCCTTTCTTGTTTGTGCTGCGGGTAGTGCCGGTCGTGCGGTTCGTGCCGGTTGTGCGGGCGATGCCCAGCTGGCCGGCCGGATCAGCCGCCGCTGTCACCTTCGCCGTCTTCCTGCTCGGCCTGCTTCGGCGGCGGCGGGCGCTTGCCGATCAGCACGTCCAGATCCATGTCGTGATTCTTGCGTGCGAGATGGACCTTGGCGTCGGTGCCGGGCTTGATCTGGGCGATCACGTTCAGCAGGCGCGTCGTATCGGTGATTTCCTGGCCGTTCACCGAGAGCAGGATGTCGCCCGGCTTGATGCCGGCCTTGTCGGCGGGGCCGCCTTGCAGCACGCCCGCGACGATTGCGCCCGATTTCTGGTGTAGCCCGAACGATTCGGCGATCTCGGGCGTCACATCCTGCGGCTCGACGCCGATCCAGCCGCGCGTGACCGATCCTGTCGTGATGATGCTCTGGAGCACGCTGCGCGCGGTGGATACGGGAATGGCGAAACCGATGCCGAGCGAGCCGCCCGAGCGCGAGTAGATGGCCGTATTGATGCCGAGCAGGTTGCCGTTCACGTCGACGAGCGCGCCGCCCGAGTTGCCGGGATTGATCGGCGCGTCGGTCTGGATGAAGTTTTCGAACGTGTTGATGCCGAGGTGATTGCGCCCGAGCGCGCTGATGATGCCCATGGTCACCGTCTGGCCGACGCCGAACGGGTTGCCGATGGCGAGCACGACGTCGCCCACGCGCGCCCGGTCCATGCGGCCAAGCGTGATGGTGGGCAGGTTCGGCAGGTTGATCTTGAGGACCGCGATATCGGTTTCGGGGTCGATGCCGATCACCTTCGCGTTGGTGGTGCGGCCATCGGATAGCGCGATTTCGATCTGATCCGCACCTTCGATCACGTGCTGGTTCGTTAGAATGTAACCGTCCGGGCTGACAATGACGCCCGAACCGAGGTTCGCGGCGGGCGGCTGCTGCGGCTTGCGGTTGTTGTTGCGATCGCCGAAGAAGTAGCGAAACAGCGGATCGTTCTGGCGCGCGTCGGGCGGGAGCGACCCGTCCTTGCTCGAGAACACATTGACGACCGCGGGCATCGCCTTTTGGGCGCCGTCCGCATAGGAGCCCTGCGCCGGGCCGCTGCCGATCCCGGGTGCCACCTCTCGCAGTGCGACGATCGGCTCGGCAAGCTGCTTGCCGAATTGCCCCTGATGCTGCAGCCACTGCGGCTTGAGCGTTGCGATGATGAACATCAGCGCAAGCAGGACCGTCACCGCCTGGGCGAAGAACAGCCAAAAGCGTCTAAGCATCTGATGATTAGAGGATTATATGGATCGGATCGAACTAGAATTGTATCTGAACAATCTTCTCGAAGCCGCGCGCTTCAAGGACTATTGTCCCAACGGCCTGCAGGTTGAAGGGCGACGCCGCGTGGAGAAGATTGCAACGGGCGTGAGCGCATCACTCGCGCTTCTCGAAGCCGCGCTCGAATGGGGCGCCGACGCCGTGCTGGTCCACCACGGCTACTTCTGGAAGAACGATACGCCGCAAATCACGGGCCGCAAGTACCGGCGCCTGAGAACACTGCTCGCCAACGACCTCAATCTGTTCGCTTACCACCTTCCGCTCGACTGCCATCCCGAATTCGGCAACAACGCGCAGCTCGGCGCGAAGCTCGGCTGGATTGGCGAGCAGCGCTTCGGCGACCAGGATCTCGGCTGGATGGCCACCCTGCCGATGCCCATCACGCTTGCGCACTTCACCGCGCAGGTCGAGCATACGCTTGGCCGCGCGCCGCTCGTGCTCGGCGATCCGGACTGGCAACTGCGCCGCGTAGCCTGGTGCACGGGCGCGGCGCAAAGCCTGTTCGACGCAGCGATCGACGCGGGCGCCGACGTCTTCCTGACCGGTGAGATTTCCGAACAGACCACCCATACGGCGGCCGAAAGCGGCGTGGCGTTCCTCGCGGCGGGTCACCACGCGACCGAGCGCTTCGGCGTGCAGGCGCTTGGCGCGCACCTTTCGGAAGTATTCAACGTCGAGCACCTGTTTATCGATATCCACAATCCGGTTTGAGCGATTCAGGCACATCGACGGTTGCCTGACCCGGGTTCGATAACCCGCGATTTATTCAAAAGACACTTACAAAAGAAAAACGGAGACGCCTTTTTTTGCATGGGAAAAGTCATACACATCAATGACTTGATGCGCTTTTTAGAAGCTGCCCCTTGTAAATGCCAACTCCATTCGAGCAAACTAGCGTTCGGCTGCAGCGCGGATAGGCGAGCCGTGACGGATGAATCCAACTCAGAAGTGGGGCGATGTGATGCGAGACAACGAAAATGACCGCGTCGATGGCAGCCGCCGTACCTGGCTGATTGCGACGTCCGTAACAGGCGGCGTCGGAGGTGTAGCGGCAGCCGTACCGTTTGTGGTTTCGTTTGCGCCGTCCGAAAGGGCCCGCGCCGCCGGTGCGCCGGTTGAAGCCGACATCGGCAATCTCGAACCCGGCAGCATGATGACGGTGGCCTGGCGGGGCAAGCCGGTCTGGATCCTGAACCGCACCGACCGCATGATGGCCGATGTCCTGAAGGCCGTTCCCCAACTGGCCGATCCCGATTCCGCGCACCCGTTCTCGATGCCGCTGCCGGATTACTGCCGCAACGAATATCGGTCGCGTGCCGAGCACAAGAACATTCTCGTCGCAGTCGCGGTCTGCACGCATCTGGGCTGCACACCGACGCCGCGGTTCCAGGAGGGCCCCCAGCCCGACCTGCCCGACGACTGGCCGGGCGGCTTCCTGTGCCCGTGCCACGGCTCGACCTACGATCTCGCCGGGCGCGTCTTCAGGAACAAGCCCGCGCCGCAGAATCTCGACATCCCCAGGTTCATGTTCACGTCCCCGACGCAGATTACGATCGGCCGCGACGAACAAGGAGAAGCGTGATGGCGACGGGAACCGCAAACAAGGTTGAGACAACGGGCCTGCTCGGCTGGATCGACAGGCGCTTTCCGCTCACCGCGCTGTGGCGCGAGCATCTGTCCGAATACTACGCGCCGAAGAATTTCAACTTCTGGTACTTCTTCGGCTCGCTCGCGCTGCTGGTGCTGGTGAACCAGATCGTCACGGGCATTTTCCTCACGATGAACTACAAGCCCGATGCGACGCTCGCGTTCGCCTCGGTCGAGTACATCATGCGCGAGGTGCCGTGGGGCTGGCTGATCCGCTACATGCACTCGACGGGCGCGTCGATGTTCTTCATCGTCGTCTATCTGCACATGTTCCGCGGGCTGCTGTACGGCTCGTATCGCAAGCCGCGCGAACTCGTGTGGATCTTCGGCTGCGCAATCTTCCTGTGCCTGATGGCCGAGGCGTTCTTCGGCTACCTGCTTCCCTGGGGGCAGATGTCGTTCTGGGGCGCGCAGGTGATCGTGAACCTGTTCTCGGCGATTCCGTTCATCGGGCCGGATCTGTCGCTGTGGATCCGCGGCGACTACGTGGTCTCCGACGTCACGCTGAACCGCTTCTTCGCCTTCCACGTGATCGCGATCCCGCTCGTGCTGATCGCGCTCGTGATTGCGCACGTCATTGCGCTGCACGAAGTGGGCTCGAACAATCCGGACGGTATCGAAATCAAGGAGAAAAAGGACGCCGACGGCATTCCGCTCGATGGCATTCCTTTCCATCCCTATTATTCGGTGCACGATTTCCTGGGTGTCTGCATCTTCCTGATCGTCTTCGCGGCGATCGTGTTCTTCATGCCGGAGATGGGCGGCTACTTCCTCGAAGCGAACAACTTCATTCCGGCGAATCCGCTGCAGACGCCGCCTGAAATCGCGCCGGTCTGGTACTTCACGGCGTTCTACGCGATGCTGCGCGCCACGACCGACCCGTTCAAGATCGTGCTGATGGTCGTCATCGCGCTGCTCGGCGTGCTCGCACTCGTGCGCGCGCGCGGCAAGTGGAAGCTGGGCCTGCCGGTGCTGGCCGTCCTCGTGATCCTTGCGATGTACTTCACGGAGTCGAAGTTCTGGGGCGTCGTGGTGATGGGCTCGGCCGTGATGTCGCTGTTCTTCCTGCCGTGGCTCGATCAGAGCCCGGTGAAGTCGATTCGCTATCGGCCGTTCTTCCACAAGGTCTTCTACGCGATTTTCGTGGTGGTGTTCCTGACGCTCGGGTTCCTCGGCACGCGGCCGCCGTCGCCGAGTGCGACGCTGATCGCCCAGATCTGCGCGCTGATCTACTTCGCGTTTTTCCTTGGCATGCCGTTCTGGACGCGGCTTGGCACGTTCAAGCAGCCGCCCGAGCGCGTGCGGTTCAAGCCCCATTAACCCGCGAGCGAGAAATCATGACGACGAAATCACTCTTGGCGGCGCTCACGCGCGGGTTCGGCATGGCCGCGCTGGCGCTCGGCTGCGTGCTGGCGGTTGCGCCGGCGCACGCGCAGGAAAACATTCCGCTCGACCGTGCTCCCGATAACGGCGAAAATCTTGCTTCACTGCAACATGGCGCGCGATTGTTTGTAAACTACTGCCTCAGCTGCCACAGTGCGAATCTGATGCGCTACAGCCGGTTGCAGGATCTCGGCATTACGCAGAAGCAGATCGAGGACAATCTTCTGTTCACGACCGACAAGGTCGGCAACACGATGACGATCGCCATGCGGCCGGACGACGCGAAAACGTGGTTCGGCGTGACGCCGCCGGACCTTTCCGTGATTGCGCGCTCGCGCAGCCGCGACTGGTTGTACACGTACCTGCGCAGCTTCTACCGCGACGACTCGCGGCCGACCGGCTGGAACAACCTCGTGTTCGACAACGTGAGCATGCCGCACGTGCTGTGGCAATTGCAGGGGATCCGCACGGCGAAGTTCGAGGATACGGTGGACGAACGAACCGGGGAAAAGGTCCATCGCTTTGCAGGGTACCAACAGGTTGTGCCGGGGCAGCTATCGCGGGTGGATTATGATGCTGACGTGGCCGATCTGGTGGCCTATCTCGGCTGGATGTCAGAACCGACGCAGAAAACCCGCAGGCAGCTTGGCGTGTGGGTCTTGCTGTTTCTCGGCGTCCTGAGCTTTTTTGCGTGGCGACTGAACGCTGCGTACTGGAAAGATATCAAATAGGCACGTCGTGACCGACGTGGGGCCGGCGCCGCGAGCGAACCGTCTGGAAGCCGTCTGACGATTTGTTTGCACGCTGGCCTTTTGGGTTTATTGAGGAAAAGTAAATCATGATGGTTCTGTACTCTGGCACTACCTGCCCGTTCTCCCAGCGCTGCCGGCTGGTGTTGTTCGAAAAGGGCATGGACTTCGAAATCCGCGACGTCGACCTGTTCAACAAGCCGGAAGACATCGCCGTGATGAATCCGTATGGCCAGGTGCCGATTCTGGTCGAGCGTGACCTGATTCTGTACGAATCGAACATCATCAACGAATACATCGACGAGCGCTTCCCGCATCCGCAACTGATGCCGGCCGACCCGGTGCAGCGTGCGCGTGCGCGGCTGTTCCTGCTCAATTTCGAGAAAGAGTTGTTCGTGCACGTGAGCACGCTCGAAAACGAGAAGGGCAAGGCCGCCGAGAAGAATCACGAGAAGGCGCGCCTCGCGATCCGCGACCGCCTCACGCAGCTTGCGCCGATCTTCCTGAAGAACAAGTACATGCTGGGCGAAGAGTTCTCGATGCTCGACGTCGCGATCGCACCGCTCCTGTGGCGCCTGGATCACTACGGCATCGAACTGTCGAAGAACGCCGCGCCGCTGATGAAGTACGCCGAGCGCATTTTCAGCCGTCCGGCCTACATCGAAGCGCTGACGCCCTCGGAAAAGGTGATGCGTCGCTAAACGCCTGCGGGCAAGGCAACCAGGGACGGCATGCGGTGCGCGGCGGATTGGGCGCCGCATGCGGTTCCCGACAAGGATCGTTGATGCAAGAGATTTCCACGAAGCCGTACCTGCTTCGCGCGTTGTACGAGTGGTGTACCGACAACGGTTTTACGCCGCATATCGCGGTGCGGGTCGACAACCAGACGCGCGTGCCGCGCCAGTTCGTGCGCGACGGCGAGATCGTCCTGAACATCAGCTTCGAGGCCACGAGCCAGCTGCAGATGGGCAACGAGCTGATCGAGTTTAACGCGCGCTTTTCGGGCAAGTCGCACAAGATCGAGGTGCCGGTGGCGAACGTGCTCGCGATCTACGCGCGTGAAAACGGGCAGGGTATGGCGTTTCCGGTCGAAACGGCGCCGGGCGACGCCGATGAAGTGCTGCCTTCGGCGCAGGACGAGTACGAAGCGTCTGCCGATGCGCCCGAGGCGCATGATGAACCTGCTGGCGAACCGGTTGTGTCCGCCCCGGAAAAGGGCTCGGACGACGGCGCGAAGGGCGGCAAGGGGCACCTCAAGGTCGTGAAATGAAGTAGAATCGCTGGCTACGCCGGCTTAGCTCATCTGGTAGAGCAGTTGATTTGTAATCATCAGGTGGCGGGTTCGAGTCCTGCAGCCGGCACCAAACACCCATCCGAGGGAGTCCTCGGAAGTCCTGAAACCCGTGATAGCATAAGGCTTCACGGGTTTTTTTATTCCGATGTTGTCCAACGGTGCCCGTCTGAATCCGGGGGCATGTGGGGGCACCACCGGGGGAATCTCAGTAATCTGGCAAATGCCCCCGGGAAAAGTGCCCCCTAGCGCTGTAAGGTAGATGCCTTATGTCGTTGACCGATGTTGCGATCCGCAAAGCTGCTCCCCGTGAAAAGCCGTACCGCCTTGCGGATAGCGGGGGTATGTACTTGGAAATTTCACCATCTGGCGGGAAATACTGGCGGCTTAAATATCGTTTTCTGGGCAAGGAGAAGCGGCTTGCCTTGGGCGTGTACCCGGACGTGCCGTTAGCTGCTGCTCGGGAGAAGCGTGATGATGCCCGGAAAAAGCTTGCGGCTGGCATCGATCCCGGCGAAGCCAAGAAAGCCGATAAGCGGGCAGCTCGTCTCGCAGCGACCAATTCCTTCGAGGCGGTTGCGCTTGGCTGGATGGATGAGCTCCAGCCGTATATTACGGCTGGGTCGATGGCGAAGACCAAGGCTCGCTTCGAGAAGGATGTTTTCCCGTGGATCGGCAAACGGCCGGTAGCGGAAATCGATGCGCCCGAAGTCCTGACGGTCCTGAAGCGGATCGACAGTCGTGGTGCTCGTTTCACGGCGCACAAGGTTCGCGGCGAGATCAGCCGTGCATTCCGCTACGGAATCAAAGAAGGCTATTGTAAGTTTGATCCGGCGCGCGATCTGGTTAACGCCATTCCACCCTCGCAGACGACGCACTTTGCCTCGATCACCGAGCCAGAAAAGGTCGGTGCCATGCTTCGGGCATTCGACGGATTCTCGGGCACATTCCCTGTGCTGTGTGCACTTCAACTGGCTCCCATGCTGTTCACTCGCCCGGGCGAATTGCGTAAGGCTGAGTGGGGCCAAATTGATCTGGATAAGGCTGAATGGCGGTATCTCGTCACTAAAACTCAGACGGAGCATTTGGTGCCGCTGGCAACCCAGGCTGTGCAAGTTCTTCGCGAGTTGCACGCTTTGACCGGCAAAGGCCGCTATGTCTTCCCGGGTGCGCGCTCGGCTCTGCGTCCGATGAGCGATGCGGCGATCAATGCGGCGCTCCGTCGCCTAGGCTACGACACTCGTACGGAAATCACCGGCCATGGCTTCCGGGCTATGGCTCGCACAATTCTTCACGAGGAGTTGGAGCAAAAACCCGAAGTGATTGAGCATCAGCTTGCTCATGCCGTTCCTGACACGCTGGGTAAAGCATATAACCGTACAAAATTCATCAAGGAGCGTAGGGCGATGATGCAGCGGTGGGCCGACTATCTTGATCACCTGAAAGCGGGTGCCAATGTCGTCGAATTTAAGTCCGCGTAAGTTGTAGCAGGCCGGGCGCCACGTAGGCGATCGTGTTGGTGGGGCACGACGCTTCACGGAGAAGGATTAACCACATAGCGGCATCTCGTCCCGAACGGCAGCATTTGCGGATGTGCGCTTGTGTCGTGCCCCTTATTTCAGCAAGGGGCTACTTTGCGCTAACCTTCTGCTTCCAATGCGCTTTCTTCATTAAGGCCTGAGATGACAGCACAATTGCCAGTCCGGCGTCTATGGCATGACTTCGATGAACGGTACCAGTGGATACTAAATCATCTTGAGGACGTCTTCGATCACTTTGGGGATAGCAAACCTGAAGGAGACTTTAGGACCGCCGTCTTTGATCGTGTTTGGCAGACGGTCGACATGGATGAGCACAATCTGGCAGAGATTATCCGGAGCTTTCTTGGTCAAGAGGCTCTGACAAAGTCCGCGGATGAGTTGATGAGTATGGCGATAGGGGGGGTAATTCTTCCAGCGGTATTTTGTATCCGTTCGCGAATTGCGAACGACAGCGGAGATCGTGAGGTCGCGTGGGCATACCTCGCAGAAGCAAGTCTACTTGCCGGTATGTTGCTTGCCGGGAAGAAAATTCACGGATTGGTGGTTGAAGCGCAGGATCAGGGCAAGTTAGTGCTTTCGAATGAAGGTAACAAAGCAAAGCGGAAAGCGTCTGACAGGTTTGCAGCTGAAGCGTACCGCTTGGTTATAGAAAGAAAACCTGTTGGCGGGAAGTGGTCAAAAATAATCGATGCTGTCTTGGCTATTCAAGCTGATATGCTTTCATTTTCCCGACAGAGCGGCATCAGGGCAGCTCCATCAAACATTCAACGTCGGTTAAGCGAGGTGCTGAGCGATATGCCAGGCGCCGCGGAGCTATTTCAGAGCAAGGGGTAGCAAGGTGGTAACGGTTTAGCCACCAATGGAGATACGTTTCCCGGGAAGCGCCCACATTTCCCGGTGTATGTCGTAGATCACGGATTTCATCCTTCCTAGAATCGATTCACGTTGGATCCAACGAAATTCAACCGAATCGAAACGAGGACAAAGATGAATTCCAATGCCATGCCGCATCAAAAAATTCTGCGTATTCCAGATGTCCAGAAAAAGACCGGGATGTCGCGCAGCACCATCTATAGCAAGCTCAACCCGTCGAGTAAGTATTTTGATCCAACCTTTCCGAGACCGATTCGTCTCGGCAATGGCCCGACAAGCTCGGTAGGGTTGATCGAGTCGGAGATCGACGTCTGGATCGAGGCACGCGCTGCTGCGCGTCACGTTGCGGAGGTGATCTAAATGTACCCATCCTCCTATAGCCACGACTTCTATCTGCCCGACGTCAACCGTTTCCCGAGTGACGCTCTCGAAACGAAGATGCGCTCGCTTCACGACTCGCAGCATGCGGTGATCGGCATCCCGTCCGTTGTTGCTGGCCCGATCGTGCTGCACGCTGGTATTGCATATGCGAACCCGGTTGCGAACATGATTTCGCCGAATGGTCATATTGGTGTGTTCGGCATCAACACGATGGTGAGCGGCAATTCCGGTTGCGGAAAGAGCGAGGCCAAGAAAGCGGCATTTGCGCCGATGTTTCAATTCCAACGCGCACAGCTCGAAAAACCCGAGAGTGATGACCGAATCGAGACACACGTGATGAACAACGCGACGATGCCCGCCATCATCAAGTGTGCGGCAAAGTATTCGATTTTGAACGAAATCGACGATGAGTTTTCATCGGCGCAAACGGGTTCAATGGTTCGTTACGCGAACATTCGCAATCAGTTCTTCGACGGCCATACGTTCTCGGTCGAACGTGCAACGGCCGGCCGCTATATCTTGCATGAACCGCGCTTCATGAGTCTGGTTCTGACGCAACCGCACGTCCGTATCGCGTTCGATAAAAAGCACGGCCCCCACCTGCGCACCGTCGGTCTCGCCACGCGCACCCAGTTCGCGGAGTATGCCGGTGATCCGGTGGGCCTCAATCTCGTGCCGATCGACACGAGCAAGTGGGATGACCAGGCGAACCACCTGCTCTACGTATGGGGGGAGATCGTACACGGCCGTATGTCACGTGCGACGGTTCGATTCTCGCCGAAAGCCACGTTCGCCCTGCAAGCCATCCGCGAAGAATACCGAGTCCGGGGGCTACCTGGCGGCGATTTGCACTCTCTGCCGGAGCACGCAGCGCGTCAGTCGGAGAACATCCAGCGCATTGCCACAGGCATGCATGTATTTGAGCAACTGCCCGGTGACGTATCTGACGAAACGGTTGAACGTGCGGCCGCCATCGGTCGCTGGTTCACGGCGCAGTACAAGCAGCGGTTCCTGCCAAAGCCGGAAATCCCGCAGGTACCGCGCGAGCATACCGAAGCAGCACATCTCGAACAGGTCATGTTCGAGGCCGCACGCCGCAGCGGTGAATGCATGGTCAAGCTGAAGGATTTGCTGAGCTACGCACCGAACTACGGCATGACCAAGGCCGCAGTTCAACGCGCTCTGATCGTGTTGTGCTCGAACGATCGCACCCGCATCATCAAGAGCCAGGGCAAGCCGGACTGGATCGCGTTGAATCCGATGTACTTCCCGATTTATCGCTGGCCCGGCCACTGATCGTACCGCGAGGTTAATCCAGCGTCACCGTTGCGATAGCGAAAAGATATTTATGTATATGCCTGCGCAACCTTGATCCCGGAAGCTTCTACGTAATCTGATCGTCAAGGTAGGAAAGAAGTGGGTGTGCGGTCGTTGATCTATTTTGGTATTAGGTAGGATAACTTATTAATAGATAGATAACTTCTATAGAAGATGGATATCGACCAATCAATAGATCGACTCTCGTAAGAGAGGGAGATCGTCAACAACATGCATACACGCATGTCATCCGTAAGAGATGACATGCGTGTTAATCAAACAAACAATGCCGATAGCCTGTCAAGGCTGTCGCAAAGGAAAGAAAAATGGCAGCAAAAGAAGATTGGTTTCAATCCGAAGATAACAGCTATCTCGTAGAGCAGGCATCTAGTCTCGACATGGAGCACAACAGCGTCATTGACCATAACGGTACTCGTATCCTGCTGGGTCACAGCACACGTAACTTGCCGTTTCTGGTTCGTTTCGTGAAGGCAGTGTTCCGTACCAAGCATGCTCTTCCGTTCAAGATCACGACGGACGGAAAGGGTCGCAAGCGTGTCGAGAAGGCCTCAGCTCTGACAGAGTTCGTGCATCGCATCCACGGTATGACGGAGCTGTACTCGCGCGATTACCACTATGCTCCGGCACTGAAGTTGTTCTTCGAAGTGTTCGAGTTTCACGATATCCGTTTCTGTACCCTGAAGCGCCTGGAGTTTCCGTTCGGCGACGGTAAGCGTACGGAGGCCGATATCGTCAACGATTTCGTAAAGGTACTGCGCGAGGAAGGTGTGCGCGTGAATATCGTGAAGCAAATGAATGACTGGCAGAACGCAATCGACGACAACGCCACGCGCACGAAGCTGTATATGGATGCTCTGTTTGAACGTTACTCGCGTCTGCAGGTGATTCGCATCGATCTTAATTATAAGGTGGCGTGCGTGTCTGAGCAGCAACTCGACGAAGTGAAAAATCAGTTGCAGCGTCAGGAGCAGGCTGACCACGATTACCTGTACGGCGACACGGCGATCGAGTATGACGGTCTGGAAACGCAGGCGCGCTTCGATGTGAAGGTCCTGAATGAGGATCGCAAGCATCTGTTCGCCAATAAGCGTAGCAAGCCGTCGCTGTTCAAGCATCTCGTGGGTTACGTCTGGCGCATTGAGTGGTCGCGCGTCAGTGGTCATCATCTGCACGTCGCATTTTTCTTCGATGGCTCGAAGGTGCAGAAGGACGCGTGGCTGGGCGATCAGATCGGTCAATACTGGGTTGACGTAATCACGCAGGGACGCGGCCTGTACCACAACTGCAACGGCAACAAGGGCGCCTATGGCGATCGCTGCGGTATCGGCGAGGTCAATTACTACGACGAGGCGAAGCGCGAGAACCTGATACATGCGCTGGGTTACCTCGCAAAGCGCAGCCAGTACCTGTACGTCAAGCCGACGCAGAAGTGCAATCTGTTCGGTACCGGTCATATGCCGGACGAGAAACCGGCCGCTGGCCGTCCGCGCAAGAAGGGCATTCGCTTGGACGAATAGCCCGGGTCGAGGACTGCCACGGATGAGTATGAGGCACGGGAGGGCGATGTGCTAAGTAGCTCTTCGATATCGCAACTAGCTCTTTCGTCGGCCAGGCGGGGCGCGATGGAATTCCCTGCCTGGCAGGCACCTACCCGCTCCCTGCATTACCTCGCTGCCTGCAACTGGAACCTGAATGACCCGTGCGGGTGTGTCCATCAAACGTACTGCCCGATCAATCGCGGGTAACGCGCCGTGCCGCTGCGTGTTCATGGCGGCGATAGTGTGTTCGACATTTTTTACAAGATACGACTATGAATATGAAACACGAAACGACAATGGGCCAAGCCTTCAACACGGCGCACGGTTTGCCCCCGAAAACGGGAGTGAGCCTGCCGGCAAAATCGAGCCGCGACATTCTGGAATCAATGCGCGCCGCACTTCAGGCGTACGAACCCGAAGCCAAGATGTCGAATCTCGATTATGTGCGCGAGATGTTCGATCTGCTCGAAAAGAAGTTGAAAGCAGATGCTAAGTACGCGAAGCTTGCGGAGCTGATGAAGGAGGCTGGCATTGACGTGAAGGATAGCGCGCTCAAGACAATGATGTCGAAGATTCGTGCAGAGCGCAAGGTTCAGCTCGTCAAGTGTCCGTGCTGTCAATCGAAGGTTCCCGAGTCGCAGATCGGTGAGCAATACCGCGACGAGATTTCGGTGCAGGCAGGTGCAGTTGACGGTAGCGCAGCGTAAATCTTTGGTCATCTCCGACGGGCGGCGTGCGGCTCACGTGCGTTGCCCGTTTTTATGCTCGGTCGCCGAAAAATCGCATATCTCAAGCTGTTGGCAGATTGGCCGTTTACTATTGTGTCACCCGTTCATCAACTTGCATGTGAAGTGGCAGACAACGCTCATGCAACCGTTTCGATACCGGATGACATGGTTAACGTCTACGGAGCTTGAAGGTGGAAAAAAAAGAAAGCGGCGCAGCCGAAGCTGCGGGTGTGGGAGCTGGTGGTGTTGCTGCGGGTAACCCAGACAATCCCGCACCCGTGTCGGTGCCACAGACCATCGTAATTCATTGCCCGTCGTGTTCGGAACGAACGCACGAGCAACTCTCTACGTGGAAGAAGATGGCGACATATTTGCTGCCATCCATGATTGCCGCAGTTTCTGCGGTGGTCGGCGTACTTGTCGGGCAGAAGATGAATGCAAGTTCTGAAGCCGATAAGGTAATTCGCGAAAAACTGGAATCCGCTTACGTCGGCGTGCTCGCGCTTCCAGATCTCGCGATGGACATGCACATGGCAGCGCTCACGCCTCTGAGTGGTGGGGACGTGCGTCTGACGATGGCACGGTATCAGGCGTTGCAAGACCGCTATCAGAGCGCGATTAATAATGTTGCTATGGTCAGCGACCTGTACGAACCCCGGTTGGGTAGCGAAATTCTGAAGGCGGTCGATTGCTCGCGCAGGCTAATGCAAAACTCATCAAACCTGTACATCCTCAGTACGGCAAAATCGGGGCAGCAGACTGTACCTATTCCTTCGCATATCAACCCACAGGTAGCTCTTACGTTCGAGGAAGCGCGTGATTCCACGGTCGAGTTGCGAACGGAATGCGAGAAAGAAGACGGCGCATTGAAAAAGAACATTGCGTCAGCAATGAGAGGCCATTTTTAACGAGGCATTGCGCCATGACGCGCCTCGATACTGAACCTAGAGAATCTGTGGGGAATGTTGGGTATCCGTATTTCGCGGTTGATTTGTCGTTGTGCGACGCGGCAATGCAATAGGGATTGAAGGGCTGCCGGGAGTCTCAGAACGGCCGATTCTGTTGAAAAAGTCGCCTTGGAGTGCCGCTGCGAAGATATTTTGGGCGGCTGGCTTCGTTAGTCGAAGCTGTCGGCGACGGAATTAACACGTGGGGACAAGCCCCGAGGCTCTCAAGCGGTAGTCGCTTCCACCTGTTCGCCCATCGGCATCAACCACTTCGCCATACGTCGCAGGTTCTGCGCGGTCGCTGCCAACAGGAATTCGTCGTGCGCGCCGCTGAGACCGCGCAGTCGCAGACGGTCAAGCTTCAAGATCCGCTTCAAGTGCGCGAACAGCATTTCCACCTTCTTGCGCTCGTGCCGGGAGCGCTTATAAGCCGGTGTGTCAGCAATGGCTCTGGCCTCGTCCCGCGATGCCTCATGAACACTGCGTGTAATCTTGCGAATTGGTGTACTGGGGCAACACTGCCGCTTCATCTCGCATGCGGAGCAGTCTGCCTGACTCGATCGATAGACAATCGTATCGGCCTTGGTAACGTGTGATCTCGGCTTTGTGAAGGTCCGCCATTCACTACGCAAAGCGTGCCCCGTCGGGCAGCGATATTCGTTATCCTGCTCGACCCACTGGAAGTCACTGCTGGGAAGCGCGCCATCGTTGCGCGGGCGCTGCCAGACAGGCACATGTGGGGCGATGTGTTTCTCCTGCACCATCCAGCCAAGCATTGCCCCGGTTCCGTAGGCCGTGTCGCCCACCAGGCGCCTGGGTTTTAGATTAAAGCGCTGCTCGACCCGATTCACCATCGTCCTGGTAGATTCAACCTCCTGCGTTCGATGTGATGGCGTAGCTTCAACATCGACGATGATTCCCGCGTGCAGATCGATCAGATAATTCGTCGAATAGGCGAAAAATGCCGGTCCACCGGGCGCAGCCGTGTAACGTGCGGCGGGATCAGTCAGCGAGATTCGCTTGGCTGGTGCGGCGGGTTCCACGTCGTCCGACATCGTCGGGTTGTTCTGCTCCAGCGCCGTCAAATATTCCTGTACTGCCCGGCTCGGGCCATCGCCCTGACGCCAGTCAATCACCTCCGTGCCCGGTACCCCGCGTGCACGATTTGCATCCGCTTTGATCACACTCGCATCGACAGCAAAGCCTTCACCCTGCGCAAGGCCCTCGTTCATGCAGCGACGCAAGACCGATTCGAAGACGTGCCGTAGGGCTCCGCTCTCACGGAACCGGCCATGTCGATTCTTGGAGAAGGTCGAGTGATCGGGTACGGCATCTTCCAGGCCCAGACGGCAGAACCAGCGATAGGCAAGGTTCAGATGGACCTCCTCGCACAGGCGACGTTCGGAGCGAATACCAAAGCAGAAGCCTACGATCAGCATGCGGATCATGAGCTCCGGGGCAATCGAAGGCCGTCCGGTATGGCTGTAGTGTGGCGCGAGATGCTCGCGAAGTCCGCTGAGGTCGAAGTACCGATCAATGCCGCGCAGGAGGTGCGTGCGCGGTACGTGGTCATCAAGGTTGAACGAATAGAAGAGCTGGTTCTGCACGCCACCTTGATGACCCATCATGACGAATCACTCCCGCCGATCGATGTCTTCCAGGATAGCGAACATTCCAAACCTCGGGCGACTTTTTCAACAGAATCGGCCACGAACTGCCGTTCGACAGTTGCGGACAGATCGTCGACAATTCGTGTCGTGTCCACCAACGAAAGCGCGTTGTTCGACGACCAAACAGTGCTTGTAGCCTGCGGAAAAAACTATGTCCAACAATCAATCTAACGGCTTGCTAACAATTGAAGTCAAGGCTCCTCCGATCATCGCGGGGACGCGAAGCACGGTAAGCTTGATAATCCGCAATCCATTCGATTCTCCGGTAATCGTGGAGTTGGTAGAGGCGCCGACGTCCGCACCGCTGCTCCCCAGCGCGCTACCCAGTGTATCCCGTGAAAAACCCGAACGATCTGATTCTTCATTTCTTGATCGATTGAAAGATGCTTTTCGTGGATTCGAAATCCGGCAGTTGAAAATGGGACTTCTCACAGCAGAGTTCCCGGGTCAAACGGGGCGTACGTTCGCAATAAGTTTGGAGCAAGACGCTCGATTGGAAGTAAAGTCGCCATTCGGCCCGACTGACAGGGTAAGTATCAGCGCTGAAAAAGGAGCGATTGTAGTTATTGACAATCCGGATAGCCATCCGAGAGATAATAATCCGGAATCAAAGGAACGACAGATCCCGGCTCATCAGGAAGATTTGGCGCGGTTCGAGTTGAAAACATCGCGATGGCTGCTGGTCAAGCCGAAACAGCTGGAGTTACACGCCCTTGTAAAGTTCCGCGTAGGGGATGATGCGCGTAGTCAAGTGGTTCCGATTAATCTCGCATTGCAACCTCCCGTAAGGTCGATTGTATTTGGTGCTGTTTCTGGAGGGATACTCGGATGGATCGTGCGACAGTTGAACAACGGACATTTACCGTTCGATTTTCCCGCGCTCGTTAGCATATTAGGAACCAGCATTATGTGCTGGATACTTGCCATCGTTCTGTCCCGTCAAGAATCATCAAAAGGATTTGTTACGCTAGAGGATTTCTATGGAGCTTTCGTTGCAGGAACGATCGTAGGCTACACCGGGACAAACTATTTCGAGAGCGTACTTAATGGGACTGCAGCGGTGGCAGCTCCCCATAAAGGCGGTTGAACGAAGATACATGCGGTCATCGCAACATCTCCGTTCTGTCGCAGCGCGCGGTGTATAGCGCAGGTGCTACCGTTACTCCAGTCGGCCGGCCGCGCGGCGCCAGTTAGGGCCGGCTAAGCATGTCCGTTTCGGAGAAAGTTGAGTAACCGCCTCGGGTCGGTTTATGCCTTTCGCACTGTTCACTGTCTGTTGGGCCAAATCAAAGCAGCGAGGGACCCAGTTCGTTAAGGGTTATTGGACGTCTGCCCTCAACCACATGGCCGTGAGTGTGCCGCGGCGCGTGTGGG
>NZ_JBHSMP010000033.1:0-6229 GCF_042655705.1 Paraburkholderia denitrificans
CCGATGAGCACCTGCACGGCGGGCGACTGTGCCGGCCAGACGACGGGCACGATCAACCCCGGCCTGATCTGGCTTAACCGCTATGGCCAGTTCGGCATCGAAGCGCAGATTCCGGTGAACCGCGCAACGGGCACTCATGTGGGCGTGATCGTCCAGGCGCATCTGTACTTCGACGACATGTTCCCGCATTCGCTCGGCAAACCCCTCTTCTAAGCGCAGGACACAACAAATGGAATTGCAAACCACCGCACGCGCCGCCGCTGCCGCACTCCTGATCGCCGCCTGCCAGCTTGCCCACGCGCACGCCTACCCGACTCACGAAGCGCCCGCTGCGGGCGCAACCGTCACGACGATGCAAAAGGACGTGGCGATCGACTTCGACGACGCGCTCGAACCCGCATTCAGCTCGATCACCGTGACCGACGCGCAAGGCAAGGCCGTCACGAGCTGCAAGGCCGTGGTCGATGTGTCGAACAAGAAGCACATGTCCGTGGGCTTGAATGCGCTGACGCCGGGCGTCTATAACGTCGCATGGGCGGCCGTCGCCGCGGATGGGCACCGCACGCAAGGACACTTCGCGTTCACGGTGAAGTAACGACGCAAGGGCCGCCGCGCCATCACAGGTGTTCTGCGTAGACCGATCGCTCGATCGGCATGCAGGTGAGCGCGCGGCCCGTTGGCTCGATATAGCGCCGCGCGAGTGTTTCGGGGGCTCGCGCTTCGATCACGCGCGGGTATCGAAACCCGCACCCGGATTCACGAGCGCATCGAGGCCGCTTATCGCCCCTGTACGCGGATCGCCGAATCGAACAGCGCCTCGGCGCGTGCGAGTTCGTCGAGCGCACGCTCCAGACGGGACTGTGCGGCCCCATGGGCCATCACCAATGCTTCTGCAACTTGCTCACCGCGAACGGCACGAAAGGCCAGATCGACGTTGCGGCTCGCCTCAACGAAGCGCCGCGCGGCCTCGGCTTCTTGTGAACGAGTGATGATCGCCATGGAAAAGTTCCATCGTTAATTGCGTCCAGTCCGCGATGCGCGCAACGCTGCGGCTGTGTGGACGTGCGCCGCCGTGCCGGACCGTCGCCACGGTATCCGCGGGCGGCATATCGAAGAGATCGCGCGTCACGCCGCGCGCCTGCTGCGCGGCGGACTGGCTGCGCAGACGTTGCGTGAGCGCGGCGTACGCCTCGAAGTCGCCCTCGCGCACCGCTTCGTGTATCGCGGCAAGCTCGCGTGCCTTTACGAGCGTGGGCTGCGTGAGCCGTACGGCATACGGTGCTTCGAGTTCAACCGCCAGGGCAATCGGGTAGCCCTTACCTGCCAGCTCGCCGACCGGCTCCACGCGGTCCACCACGACGGTGGCCTGCGAAGCGCTCGGCACCTTGCCTGTGCTCACGCTGCGCAGGCGCTCGGGATGCGCCTTCAGGCTGCTGCCGATGCTGAGCTCCGTGGGCGACGCGCACACCAGCGCGTAATGCTGCTCGCGCGCACGGCCTGAAGGCCAGGTCGCGCGGCTCGCGACAAACACATGCGGCGGCAACTGTCGCACCTGCCCGTTCACATCGACCCAGGCGTTCCACACCAGCGCGTCTTCGCGCTTGCGCACCGGCGCGCGGCTACGGCTGGCCGCAGGCGAGAACAGCGCGAGCAGCGAGCCGGTGCGCAGCGCCGCAATCTGCGCGCTGTTGCCAAGCGACCGGCCGATGCCCCACAGGAAACGCCCGCCGCCCAGACGCCGCTCCCACTCCTTGCGAACAATGAGCGTAGCGAGATCTTCGCCGGATTCCGCCCCGATTCGGGACCAGCAAAACGCGGGCGGTAGGTGTTTCAGTGCCATCGACTTCCTCGGAGTGCTTCTATCTGTTCATTTCGACAGATAATTCAATAAACGTTACTGTATAGATATAATGCATGACATGGAAGCCCCGGACACACATTTTCCCGTGCATGAGCTATTGACGCAGCTGACGGCGGATACCCGCTCCTCCAGCGAAATAGCACGGCTTTCCGGCGTCAGCCAGCCTACCGTATCGAGACTTCGGCTCTCGAACGGTCGACGGCTGCGCCGGAGCGCGTCATTCAATAAGCTATGCAGTTTCTACGGCGTGAAGTCACCGTCCGCCGCAAGGCGCGCTGTTGCCTATAACGAATTGCTGCGCAACGCGATCGTCGAGGCGTGGGACGGCTCGGAAGAGCATGGCCGCGCGTTGCTCGTCGTGATCGAGGGACTGAAGGAGATGAGCGGACGCCCGCGATGAGCGTCGTGCGTCCGAAGATGGGTGCTGTGGGCACGTGGTGGGCACGCGTTGACAGACAGGTCGCCTGCTGCACATGGGCGCACCACGCAAAGGTAACGCGCTATGGGAGCCACACACGCCTCGCGGCACCTGGCTGGTGCGAAAATCCCGCAGGAAGCGCGTATTGCAGCCGATGAAGCCCTGCGCAGCACGCCACAAAACGGCCGGCAGGAGCGCAATCTCCCAAATCCCGTTACCTTAGGCGCTCGCGACTCACTTCACGTGAGCGCACGGTCGATTGCCAATC
Organism: Paraburkholderia denitrificans; assembly: GCF_042655705.1. Lineage (NCBI taxonomy): Bacteria > Pseudomonadati > Pseudomonadota > Betaproteobacteria > Burkholderiales > Burkholderiaceae > Paraburkholderia > Paraburkholderia denitrificans. Next base: position 2,548 of record NZ_JBHSMP010000033.1, read on the forward strand.
CTGTCCTAAAGCAACGATGACAACCGCCCCATCCGGAAACGTTGCAACGCGGCTGCGCGGACGATGCCTGTGCGGTGCGGTTCATTACGTCGTGGACGACGCGTTCGTCTATGCGCTCAACTGCCACTGCTCGAAATGCCGGCGGGCCACGGGTTCTGCGTTCAAGCCCTTTGGCGGCATCGAGCGCCAGAAGCTGGTCGTCACGCAAGGCGCCGAACACCTGCTGACGTTTGGCGATGCGCATGCCTGCCACGACGTCCACTGCGGGCAATGCGGGTCGCTGCTCTTCTCCGTCGTGCGTGAAAGCGCCTGGGTTCACGTGACGCTGGGCACGCTGGTCGACAGCCCGGCGATCCACCCGAGCGCGCACATTTTTGTCGGCTCGAAAGCGCCCTGGTACGAGATCACCGATTCCTTGCCGCAGTTCGACGAACTGCCGTAGCCCTCGCTTATCTTTCCTGCCGCTGCGGCGATCGACTGTTCTCGCGCTCACCGTGTGCACGCCACCGGAATTTGTTCTGGCGCAACGCAACGTTACGCAGACGAATGAGCGAATCCGGCTCAAGCCGGCCAGTTCCACGCGTGCCTGAAGCGCCGCTTTCGGGCTGACGTGAGCAGCGTGAATATCGGCTGCGGCATTGCGCCTGATGCCATCTGGCTGGACAGCCATAGCTCCACCGCAATGCCTTAAGGGGTTTCCGAGGGACCGATCACGCAGGCGCGGCGCACGCTTCGTATGACACATTCGATCAGCCAGCACTCGCTGGCCTCGCAAGCGCCGCATTCGACACGTCATGCATGACGAACACGCAGCGCTTTACTGCATGGCGCGCCAGGAACCGGCGGTCAACCAGTCCGCGGACCAACGCGTTCAACATATGTTCGCCATTCGCTGTTGAGCGACGGAAGGCAACCTTATGCGGGAAGGTTTTGACGGCAGGTCACCATGCCGCGCCGTATTCCCGGAATAAGCCGCAACGCAAATTGGTTCGACGATTTAGACTCGCCACTCCAATTAATTGCGTTATTCGAGTCGGAAATCGCTCGTGGTGCGACGCCATCAAGCAGGCGTTGTGATTTGACCCTGTCACGGCACGCAACTGTGCATTACTGACGACGATTCAGGTTGCCTCGCATGGCGTAACGCACTACCATACGCGATCTTTCTGCATTGCACGAATATTCAGGCTGCCATTCGTACGCGCTTAACGCGCGCGCGTCTGGCACGCGCGTTTGGCGCTCCCTCGGCGGAACGGCATTCGCCCCCGCCCATTTCCCCTGCAAGTTCGTCATCGCCAGAACTTCACAACGCTGGCGCGTGACTCTTTTGCCCTTGTCAGGCCCCGCTTCAAGGAGAACGTATTGACAAGCCATGACCGGGACGACGTGCTGACCGCGTCTGCCCGCCCTGCTCGCCGCGCATCGAAAGACAAGACCGGCGATACGACTCAACTGGACGCCGGCTCGCAACTCGAAAAACGTCAGCATCAAATGCGGGCGCTGATCAAGCTCGGCCGCGAACGCGGCTACCTCACGCACGCCGACATCAACGACCATCTGCCCGATAACTTCGCGCAGACGGCCGCGCTCGAAACGATCGTTGCCACGTTCAACGACATGGGCGTGCAGGTCTACGAGCAGGCGCCGGACGCCGACACGCTGCTGCTGAACGAAGAAGCCCGCGCCGACGCGCAAATCGACGACGAAGCAGACGAGGAAGTCGAAGTCGCGCTCTCGACCGTCGATTCGGAATTCGGCCGCACGACCGACCCGGTGCGCATGTACATGCGCGAAATGGGCTCGAGCGAACTGCTGACGCGCGCTGGCGAAATCGAAGTCGCGAAGCGAATCGAAGATGGTCTCCAGGAGATGATCCAGGCGATCGCGGCGTGCCCGTCGATCGTTGCGACGATTCTGGCTGACGCCGATCGCGTCGCCGCCGGCGAGCTGCGCATTGACGAGCTGGTCGATGGCATCGGCAGCGACGAGCCGCCGCAGGAGGCCGCGATGGCCGACGCCGACGACAGCGACGAGATCGAGGCGCAAGCCGACGACGCCGACGAAAGCGACAGCGACGACGAAGAAGAAAGCGAAGGCGATTCGAGCAAGGCCAACGAGGCGCAACTCGAACTGCTGAAGGCGAACAGCCTCGCGATTTTCGCGCGCGTGCGTGCGCTCTTCGAGCAGATGGCATGCACGACCGAATCGGACGCGCGCGCCTCGGCTGCCGAAATGGCGATCTGTGAAGAAATCCAGCGCGAACTCGCGCCGATCCGCTTCACGGCCCGCACGATCGACCGCCTGTGCACGCTGCTCCACGGACAGGTCGCGCAGATCCGCGCAATCGAGCGCAACGTGCTGACGATCGTCGTCGACCGCTGCGGCATGCCGCGCGACGCGTTCGTCGAACAGTTCCCGGGCAACGAAACCGATTTCGACTGGGCTGTCCGCACGGCTGCAAAGTCGAGCAAGTACGGCGCCGCGATGACGCGCAGCCTGCCGGCGATTCAAGCCGAACAGGCGAAGCTCGCCGAAATCGAGGCGAGCGCATCGCTCTCGCTGCAGCAGATCAAGGCGATCAATCGCCGTATGACGGTTGCCGAATCGAAGATGCGCCAGGCAAAGGGCGAGATGGTGAAAGCCAACCTGCGCCTTGTGATCTCGATTGCGAAGAAATATGTGAACCGCGGGATGCAGTTCCTCGACTTGATCCAGGAAGGCAACATCGGCCTGATGAAGGCCGTGGACAAGTTCGAATATCGCCGTGGCTGGAAGTTCTCGACGTACGCGACGTGGTGGGTGCGTCAGGCCGTGACGCGTGCGCTCGCCGACCAGGCGCGCACGATCCGCGTGCCGGTTCACATGATCGAAACGATCAACAAACTGAACCGCATTTCGCGCGAGATCCTGCAGCAAACGGGCATGGAAGCGCATCCGGCGGATCTCGCCGCACGCATGGGCATGACCGAAGAGAAGGTGCGCGGCATCCTCAAGATCGCGAAGCAGCCGGTTTCGCTGGAAAGCCCGGTGGGCGACGACGGCGACGCAACGCTCGGCGACATGATCGAGGACGCGGCGTCGAGCTCGCCGGCCGATGCGGCGATTCACGCGAACATGCGTGCCGCCATCGACGAGGCGCTCAAGGCGCTTTCGCCGCGTGAAGCGAAGGTGCTGCGTATGCGTTACGGCATCGACACGACGTCGGATCACACGCTGGAAGAAGTGGGCAAGCAGTTCGACGTGACGCGCGAGCGTATTCGTCAGATCGAAAGCAAAGCGATGCGCAAGCTGATGCACCCGAGCCGCGCCGACAAGCTTCGGCCTTTCCTCGATCGTTGAGTTGCACGAAGATTCAGACCGCTGGTTTTTGCTGCGGTCTGAAGCTTGAATATGAAAAAGCCGTCCTCCGGGACGGCTTTTTCATATGCGCTGCTTCATATGCGCTGCTTCATATGCGCTGCTTCATATGCGCTGCTTCATATGCGCTGCTTCATATGCGCTGCTTCATATGCGCTGGTTCGTGTGCGCTGCGGCTTTAACTGTTCGCCTTGAGCGCTGCCGCGCAGCCTCGTCTGCCCCAGGCGGGACGTAAACGCCAAAACCCCGGCGCTCATGGAGACACCGGGGTTTCGGATACAGCATAAGGAGCCTGACGATTACCTACTTTCACACGGGCAATCCG
>NZ_JBHSMP010000034.1:0-11421 GCF_042655705.1 Paraburkholderia denitrificans
CCGATGAGCACCTGCACGGCGGGCGACTGTGCCGGCCAGACGACGGGCACGATCAACCCCGGCCTTATCTGGGTTAACCGCTATGGCCAGTTCGGCATCGAAGCGCAGATTCCGGTGAACCGCGCAACGGGTACCCACGTGGGCGTGATCGTCCAGGCGCATCTGTACTTCGACGACATGTTCCCGCATTCGCTCGGCAAACCCCTCTTCTAAGCGCAGGACACAACAAATGAAATTGCAAACCACCGCACGCGCCGCCGCTGCCGCACTCCTGATCGCCGCCTGCCAGCTTGCCCACGCGCACGCCTACCCGACTCACGAGGCGCCCGCTGCGGGCGCCACCGTCACGACGACGCAAAAGGACGTGGCGATCGACTTCGACGACGCGCTCGAACCCGCATTCAGCTCGATCACCGTGACCGACGCGCAAGGCAAGGCCGTCACGAGCGGCAAGGCCGTGGTCGATGTGTCGAACAAGAAGCACATGTCCGTGGGCTTGAATGCGCTGACGCCGGGCGTCTATAACGTCGCATGGGCGGCCGTCGCTGCGGATGGCCATCGCACGCAGGGACACTACACGTTCACGGTGAAGTGACCGTGGAGTCACTCGTTGTCGCTCAAGTCGCGTTGGCGGCTGTGCAGAACGTCCTGTTTGCGACGGCGACGGGCGTACTCGCGTGCGGCGCGATGGGAAAACGGAGCGGTCTGCCCGAACATACGGCGTTGCGTGTCTGGGGCGCGGTTCTCGCTGCTGCGCTGGCCATTTCGGCACTCATGTATCTCTGGCTCCAGGCAGCTGTGATGAGCGGTTCGCCGTTGACGGATGCCGGTCAGGCAGTAGGATCTGTGCTGACCGCATCTCACTTCGGCCTTGCCTGGTCGGTCGGATTCGCTGGCGCGCTGGCCGCCGCTTCGAGCGGCCTTCTCAGGCAGCGCGGCTTCCTCCTGTCCGCCGCCGGGCTCGTTGCATGGGCCGCAGGCAAGGCCGCAGCCAGCCACGCGGCAGATGCGGGCGACTTTTCGGTGCGCGAGGCGATCCATGTCGTCCACCTGCTAGCGACTGCGCTCTGGGCGGGCAGCGTCATCGTCGCCGCGATCCTGCTGCGCCGGTTTGTATATGAACCGGTCCGTCCGCCCGCACAACGTGCCGCGTTTTGTGCGGCGCTATCTTATCTGGCTACGGCGGCGCTCGTGCTTGTCCTTGTCACCGGTTTCTACAACGCTGTTCAGGACACGGCACAAACCAGCGCGCCGCTCTTTAGTACAGACTGGGGCCGATTGCTCGCCACAAAGCTTGTATGTGTCGTCCTGGCGACGTTGCTGGGCGGCTGGAACCGGTTGTCGGTCCTGCCCAGGCTGCTCCTGCTTGCCGCGCGAAACGATCCGGATTACCCCGCTGCGCAACGCCTCTTTGACAGCGTCCTCGTCGTTGAAGCGCTCATTATGCTGGCCGTACTTGGGCTGGCTGCGGTGCTGGGCCATACGTCGCCGACGGGCGGCTAGCGGAGCGAGCATGCCGGACACGAGACCGATATGGCGACTTAAGCCTGCCCGTGGCGCGGCGAAGTGTGGCCCGGCGACCAATCACTCTATCCTCAACGTAGAACAGGAGATCACTCCATGCGCTACCCCTTCTTCCGCTTCGCTCTCGCACTGCTGCTCGCGGCTGCTTCGCTCACTGCTTTTGCCGCTTCGTCGGGCGCCATGATGGTGTCCGGCTGCTGGATCCGCTCGATGCCGGGCGACGTGCCGTCCGGCGGCTACTTCCAGTTGATGAATATGGGCGACAAGCCCGTCGATCTCCAAGGTGTCAGCACGGATGCGTTCGGCACGTCCATGCTGCATCGGACGAAGACTGAAGGGAGCACGTCGCAGATGGTCAAGGTCGACAAGGTGACCGTCCCGGCCAACGGGACGCTCGAATTCGCGCCGGGCGGATATCACGTGATGTTCGAGAAGGCGAAGAAGCCGCTGACGGTTGGCTCGACGACTCCCGTCACCTTCAAGTTCAGCGATGGGGAGACCATCGTCGAGGAATGCGCCGTGAAGAGCGCGGCAGGCAATTAAAGCCGGTCCGCGGCTGGGCAGAGGTGAATGCAGATGCGGCGCCTGAACCGAACTGGCCGGGGCCGGTTGGTCTGACGCGTCCAGGTTATTCCATGATTTGTCAGGCAGGAGCCTAATGATTGAACCCGACAGTGAATCGGCTTTGAGTCGATTCGTTTGATCGCCACCGATCAGTCAATGCCTGGAAACCAGGATACGAAAGTGTGATCTGCTGACGAAATAGGGGTACGCCGCCTCTCGACGTTGCGTTGCGCAACACCACGCCGTCAATATCGTGGCGCAATGGGCCAACGCGCATAACAGCCTCGCGCAAGCCTGGGTCAATGCCGACCCAACGCACGGCGCTTATGTGGACGCCTGGGCGAAGCAGCATCCCGCCGACGTGAAGCAGTGGAGGGCGGCAAATTCCGGCACACCGCAGCCGAAAGCCGCCGATCTGGCAGTGGCGTTCTTCACGTCGTATTCGGTGGCGAATCCGGGCACGATTCCCTCCGTAGTCATGCACAAGGACGCCGATGGTAAGAACGTACGCGCGATTGAGCCCGTGAATGCGGGGAGCGATGTTCAGTCGATCTTCTTCGACATGTGGCGGCAGGACCATCCGGACGTCGCGCTGCAGAGCGTGCCGGGCGACTTCGTGACCGCGTCGGCTTCGGGTCTCGACCCGGACATCACGCTTGCGAATGCGATGTTCCAGCTCGATCGCGTAGCGGGAGCGTGGGCGAAGGATACGAAGCGTGATCCCGCTATGGTCCGTGCCGAGATTGCAACTGGCCGAGTGCCTCCTGATACGGGAGGAAGAAGCCGACTCACAACCGTTGTTAAGCGGATATGCGTTGTGCCCTCCTGTCATTTACTGGCCGCCGCCAAGGTGAGCACAACGTACACTCGGCAAGCCGACGCAGTCGTTATGCCACGCTGAGCTGGCCGCCCTTGCCCACGCCCAGCAGCAGGCGCAGCAGCACCGGCAACACCACCAGCACCAGCGGCATCTGCACGATCAGCCCCGAGATGATGGCCACCGCGAGCGGCTGCTGCATCGCGGCGCCCTGACCCAGTGCGAACGCGAGCGGCAGGAGCGCGAGAATTGCGGCAATGGTCGTCATCGCGATGGGGCGCAGGCGGTTACGGCCCGCCGCCTGCAGCGCCTCGTGAACGCCCATCCCTTCGTCGCGCACGAGGCCCTGAAATTCCGACACATAGAAGATTGCGACTTCCGTCACGATACCGACGATCATCGTCATCCCCATCATCGCCGAGATATTGAGCTCAATGCCGGTGATCCACAGGCCGATGAAGACCGCGCCGGCCGCGAGCAGCGGCATCGCCAATACGGCCAGCGCCACGCGAAAGCGCTCGTAGAGGAACAGCAGCAGCCCGAACACCAGCGCGAGCGCGGCACCGAACACGGCAATCAGGCCTTTGAAGGCGATTTGCTGTTGCTGATAGAGGCCGCCAAGCTCGTAATAGACGCCTGCGGGCAGCAGGTTCTGATCGGCGAGCGCGTGCTGCACGTCGGCGATGGTCGAGCCGAGGTCGCGCCCGTCGATGCGCGCCGTCACCGCCACCATGCGCTTGAGATTGTCGCGGCTGATCTCGGGCTGGCCGCTCACGGTTACGCGGTCGGCCACACGCGACAGCACGAACATATGCCCGTCCGGCGCGCGTATCGGCAACTGGCTGAGCGCGGTATCGGTCATGTGCATCGCGCCCCGTGCGCGCACCCGCACGCCGATACTCTTCGGGCCGTCCTGATACTGCGTGGCCACGTTGCCGTCGAGCAGATCGTTCACCTGCTGCGCGATGGCCTGCGGGTCCATGCCTTCGGCGGCTGCGGCATCGGCGCGGATGTGCAGGTTGATGGCGTCGCCGGCAGGGTTGATGCCGTCGTCGACGTCGACAATGCCGGTAATCTTGCCGATGCGTGCGGCTACGCGCTCCGCGGTGTCATCGAGAACGTTCTGGTCGTCGGAGTAGATCTTGATCTGCACGGGCTGCGGCACATCCGTGAGGTCGCCGATGAGATCCTCCATCAACTGCGCAAGCTCGATGCTCACGCCCGGAACCTGTGTTTCGATCTGCGAACGGATTTCCTCCATCACGGTGTCGATGGGTTCGCGGTGGCCCGATTTCAGCCGCACGAAGAAGTCGCCCATGTTGGGTTCGTTGAGGTCGCCGCCCAGACCCGCACCCGTGCGCCGCGAGTAGGTCGCCACGTTTGGATTGGCGCGGATGATCGCCTCGATCTGCTGCATAAGGCGATCGGTCTCGGTGATCGATGTGCCGGGCTTCGTGTGGTAGTCGAGCACGAAGCCGCCTTCGTCCATCGACGGCATGAAGCCGCTGCCTACGCGCGTGAACGCTAGCGCCGCTACGAGCGCCAGCGGCACGATGAACGCAAGCACCCACACCGGCCGCGCGCTGACGGCCGCGACGACGCGGCCATAGCGGTGATTGAGCCACGCAGCGAAGCGTGTTTCGCTGTGCTCTTCGGCGTCTTTCGCGGTGAGCCAGTGGTCGCACAGAATGGGGATGGCCAGCCACGTCACGAGAAACGAAATGAAAAGCGCGCTCGCCATGGTGATGGAGAGTGCTTTGAAGAACGCTCCCGTCACGCCCGAGAGAAACGCCAGCGGCACGAAGATGATGAGCGTGGCTGCCGAGGAGCCCGCAAGCGGGCGCGTGAATTCGAGCGCCGCGCTCATCACCCGGCCATGAAATGCGTGGCTGCCGGCCTCGCGCACGCGCCGCGCGATGTGCTCGATCATGACGATGGCGTCGTCGATCACGAGGCCCACGGCAGCGGCCATGCCGCCGAGCGTCATGATGTTGAAGCCCATGCCGAAGATGTCGAGCATGAGAATGGTCGCGGCCATGACGACAGGTACGAGCGCGACGGCGATCAGCATGACCTTCACGTTGCGCAGGAACACGAAGAGCGTGAGCGCGGCGAGCACAAGGCCGATCATGATGGCGTCGCGCACGCTCGTGGCCGAAGCGATCACAAGCTCGCTCTGGTCGTACCAGTTCGCGAGATGCACGCCCGCCGGCATCTGTTTGTCGAAGCTGGCGAGGCGCGCGCGGATGGCCTGCGCCATCGCCACGCTGTTCGCGCCCGGCTGCTGGAAGACATTGATCAGCACGGCATCCTTGCCGTCTGCCGTCACGCGCATCCACTGGGGCACGACGCCCTGCGTGACCGTTGCAATATCGCCGAGACGCACCTGATTCGCCCGGTTCGGGTCAGGCGTGGCGACCACCACGTTCTTCAGCGCGTCGAGGCCGTCCAGGGGGGCGTTCGCGACCACGAGGTAGAGCTTGTCGTGGTCCTCGATGCGCCCGGTGGCCATCAGCACGTTGCCCGCACCGATCGCGCGAGAGACATCGGCAACCGAGAGCTTGTATGCAGCGAGGCGGGCCGGATCGACGGCGACTTCGAGCTCGTCGCGCGCGCCGCCCGTGACTTCGACGCGCGCCACACCGTCGACCGACGACAGCAGCGGACGCAACTGGAGCTGCGCGAGATCGTGGAGTTGCGAGAGCGAGAGCCGCGACGACGTGAGGCTGTACGCGAGCACGGGAAAGACGGTCGGGTCCATGCGGCGCACCTGCATGGTCGTGCCCGGCGGCAGCGTCGCGAGGATCTCGGCAATCGCCGACTGCGCCTGCAACGTGGCCTGCGACATGTCGGTGCCCCAGTCGAAGTTCAGGGAAATTTGCGCTGAGCCGCGGCTGGTCGTCGATTTCACGTCGCGAACGCCCGGGACGCGCCGCAGCGCTTCTTCGACGGGCACGGTGACGAGCGTGGCCATCTGTTCGGCGGGGCGGTCGCCCGCATCGAGCGAGACGACGGCTCGCGGAAACGAGACGTTCGGAAAGAGCGAGATCGGCAGACGCAGTCCGGTGAGCGCACCTGCGATGGCGCCAAGCGCGATCACGAACAACAGGGAGCGCCGGTGGCGCTGCATCCATTCGCCAAAAGTCATTGCGCGCCGCCTTGCGCGACGCGCACGGCCATGCCGTCTTCGAGTTCGTAGTTGCCGCTCACAATCAGACCGCGCGTGGCGTCGAGCGCGCCGTCCACGCCGTACGTACCGCCGTGCTCGACTTTCACGGTCACGTTCACGCGGTGCGCCTTGTTACCCGGCATCAACTGGTACACGTACTGGCCCTTGGCATCCTGCAGCACTGCGGCGCGCGGCACCTCCCACCAGGTTCCCGTCTGCGTGTCGATCTCGGCGCGCACGCGCATGCCCGGCAGGAGCGCCGTGTTCGCGAGCGGCACGCTGGCGCCGACATTCACGAGCTGCGTTTGCGCATCGACGGCCGCCCCCACCATCGCGACCTGACCTTGCGCCTGCGCGGACGTCTGCGCGGCGGTTAGCGGATGCAGCACGACGCGGTCGCCTGCGTGGATCGTCGCGGCGTCGGCCGCTTCCACGCCGAGCGAGACGTTGGCCGCGCGTGCGCCGGAAGCGTTCATGCCGACCAGTTGCGCGAGCAACGTGCCGGCCTGCACCTGGTCGCCGGGTGCGGCACTCATCTGCGAGACCACGCCGGCGGCTGGCGCGGTAACCGTCGTTTCGCCCGCTGCGATGCCCGACACCTTCTGCGCGGCGAGCGCCTGTTGAGCGTCGTCGAGCGCTTTTTGCGCGGTGTCGAGCTGCGATTGCGTGGCGAGGCCATCGCGAAAGAGGGCCTCGGTGCGCGAGAGCTCGCCGCGCGCGAGTGTGGCAGCGCTTTTCGCCTGGGTGAAGGCGACCACTGCGCCGGCATCGGCCTGCACCACGACAAGCGGTGTGCCGCGTGCGACCGTCTGGCCCGGCTGTACCAGAACGCGCGTCACACGCGCAACGTAGGGCAGGCTAACTGTGACCGAATTACCGGCGGTGCTGCCCACCACGCCGTACGCGACGACCCGCTGAGAGACGGGCTTGCGCACGACCGGCACGACCTGCACGGCAACAGAGGCCGCAGGTTCGGCGGCACCGGCATCATCGGCGTGCGCGCTGCGCGCGCACAGGAGTGCAGCGCCGGCAGCAAGCGAACCGGCGGCGCACAGGGCGTACACGGCGGCACGCAGGGAAAAGTAGCGTTCTGGGATGGGCATCATCAGCGATTAGCAGGAGCATTCGTGGCGGCGTCTGACGACGCATGCGTCGAGCCGTTGGTGTTGTCGTGCGCGGCGGGTGCATCGGCGTACGGATCGGGGATCGCGCTGCCGAGCAGCGCTTGCAGCGAAATGCGCTGTTCGGCGAGTGCCTCGCGAGCCATGGCGGCATCCACCTGACGCGCGAGCGCGGCGCTTTGCGCGTCAACGTATTGGCCGAGTACGATGTTGTGCGCCGCGTAGGCGTCATGCGCGCGGGCAGCCGCTTCGTTTAGTGCGGGCAGGGCTGCTTCGTCCTGTGCAAGCTGTTGCCCGGCGAGTGCGTTATCGGCGCGCAGATGCGCGATATCGGCGTACGCGGTGTTCAGGCGGTCCTGGTATTCGTCGGCGAGACGCTGGCGCGTGGCCTGCTCGATGGCGATATTGCCGCGATTGCGGTTGAACACCGGAAGCGTGAGATTGATGGCGAAGCCGCTCGTGTAGATTTCCGATGTGTCGCGCTGACGGGTAAAGCCAACCGAAAGGCTCGGAAACTGATTGAGGATCGCCGCGCGGTACTTCTGCTCTTGTGCTTCGTAACCGGCCTGCAACGCGATCAGGTCGGGCCGGCGCTGCGGCAGCGCTGCGACGGCGGCGTCCAGCGTCGACGCGTCGAGGGGCTCGACGGCGGCCGCGCCGACGAGCGGCAGATCGACTTCCGGTGCGAGACCGACCAGCGCGTTCAGGTCGTGGTGCGTCTGCTCGCGTGCGTGCTGTATGTCGGCGTATTGCTTGCGCGCGTCCTGCCAGGCCGTGAGGGCGGCGGTCGTGGTGTCGGCGGTCACGTTGTGCTCGCTCGCCGCGTGCGCCGTGCGCACGTAGCGCGTCTGCGCGAGTTCGGCCTGTTGCGCGAGCAGCGGCAGCACGTCGTTCTGGAAGCGCGCCTTCACGAAGAGCTGTCGCGCCTGCGCCACCACCTGCCATTCCTGCCAGAGCAGGCCGAGGTCGGTTTTGCTCACCGTTGCATCCGCGGACTTTTTGTTCGCGCTGCGCGTGACGATGGCCATGACGTCCATGCTCAGGCCGTAGCTGAACGCACGTGAAAATCCGGCCGCGCCAGGATAGTCGCTCGATACGCTCACCTGGGGATCGGGCAGCAGTCCCGCCGAAAATGCCTGCGCCTGCGCGATGCCGAGATCGTCGCGCGCGAGCCTGAGATCGGGATTGTTCGCGACGGCCAGTATCGCGACGTCTTCCATGTCGAAGCCATCGGATGGGTCGAAGCGGTGCGCGGCGAGTTCGGGCAGCGGCATCTCCGCCGGATCGATCTGTACGCGCGCGAGTGCTGCCTGGGTGAGCAGCGAATCGCTCGACGGGAGGGGCTTTGCGTGATAGACGGCGCAGCCGGAAAGCAACGTGATGGCGAACGTCGTTGCGGCTAGCGCGGCACGGCTAGAGGCGATAGTGGAGCTGCCGACGCGATTGCGCGGCGCGCGAGGTAAAAGGCAAGGCAACGTGCGCTCCCGAAAGCGAACCTGGGTTGCAGGGAGGCATCGCGCCGCCCGCGAAATCGGATTGTCGCAAGCTTTTGAGCTACGCGGCAGATTCGCGGGGCATTCTATGGGGCAGAAGCTTATGCGATCCTTAAGCGCTGCGCGTCGCCGATCCAGCGCATGGTTTTCAGCGTGCGCATCGGGTAGCAGTTCCCTCGGATGGCTGAAATGGGCCGAGGATGTGTCAAAACGCAGCCGATCGCCTAGACTGAATCAACCTGTTAGCGCAAGAGGCGGAGATGGGGCGATTTGTCGAAGGTGTGAACCGCAATCAGGCAACGCTGCTGCCGGAATGTCTCGAAGACTTTATCGCCGAAGACAATCCCGTGCGGATAGTCGACGCATTCGTAGACGAACTCGAACTGGCCTCCCTCGGATTTGACGGGGCCACGCCCGCGACCACGGGCCGACCGTCTTACCATCCAGCTGTTCTGCTCAAGCTCTATATCTACGGCTATCTCAATCGCGTGCAGTCGAGCCGACGTCTGGAGCGCGAGTGCCAGCGCAATGTCGAACTGATGTGGCTGACCGGTCGCCTCGCGACCGGACTTCAAGACGATAGCCGAGTTCCCGGCATTCGCAACGTATGCCGACGCTTCGTGGTGATCTGCCGTGACCTGAAGCTGTTCACGCAAGCAGTCGTTGCCATTGACGGCAGCAAGTTCAAGGCGGTCAACAGCCGCGACAACAACTTCACACCCAACAAGATTGCAAAGCGGCAGGAACAGATCGAGCAGAGCATCCAGCGTTATCTGGATGCACTGGAAACGGCAGATCGAACGCAACCGGTCGAGGTAGAAACGAAAACCGAACGACTACGGGAAAAGATCGAAACGCTGCGTGAGCAGATGCGCGATCTGGATCGGGCTGCGGAACTGTTGAATGGCTTACCGGAAAAACAGGTCTCGCTGACTGATCCCGATTCACGCTCGATGATGTCGCAGGCCAAGGGTACGGGCGTGGTGGGCTACAACGTTCAGGTGGCTGTCGATACGAAGCATCACCTCATTGTGACCCACGAAGTGACGAACGTCGGCAACGACCGGGCGCAACTGAGCCCGATGGCGAAGGCCGCACGCGATGCGATGGGCAGGAAAAAGATCACGGCGCTGGCTGATCGCGGGTACTTCAGTGCCCTTGAGATCAAGGCGTGCGATGACGCGGGTATTGCGCCGCTGGTGCCGAAAACACAAACCTCAGGTGCAAAGGCGGAAGGACGGTTCGACCGGGCCGACTTCATCTACATCGCCAAAGACGACCAATACCTGTGTCCGGCTGGGCAACGGGCGATTTACCGGTTCACTTCCGTCGAGCGCGAAACTCCGATGGCCCTGCGCACCTACTGGAGTAGCGCCTGCCCGAAATGCCCGTTAAAGAGCCAGTGCACGCCCACCGATTACCGGCGTATCCGACGATGGGAGCACGAAACGGTACTCGAAGCGATGCAGTCCAGACTGGATCGCCGGCTCGATGCCATGACGATACGACGGCGCACGGTTGAGCACGTGTTCGGCACACTCAAGCACTGGATGGGTTCCACGCACTTCCAGACACGCGGACTCGGCCATGTTGCGGCCGAAATAAGTTTGCATGTGCTGGCCTACAACCTCAAACGCGTCATCAGGATTCTCGGGTTCGCAAAGACGATGCGCGCAATGAAACTGGCAGGCGCGTGAACTCGCGCGCCGATGCTGTTTTCCGGTAAAGCACGATCACGTCATTCGTCTATGTCCCGGTCCAGCGCAATCGCGCTCCCAACTGGGCGTTACCGGTCGGCCGTTCTGCGCGTTTTTACACGGCCTCGGCCGCGTAGAAACTCTCGTGTGTGTCAACAAGGGTTGGCGGTGTCTACGTCGAGACGTGGCCAAAACAGATCGTCGATCGACGAATGAGTTGGGAGCGTACGGTAGTACATTTCTTGCCTCCCAACCTCTGACGTGCTCGTGAATGTACTAGCCGGTGCCCGGGTTGCTTTATGCGAAGAAGGACTGTAGCTGGTCAAAATGTAACGGGCGCTATTTATTGTTTAATTAATTTCTATTCCTATGTAATCCGTTGCGCAGTTGTCTGATACCACGAGAGGACTCGAAGAATGTGTGTATATGTTTGATTAAAAGACGTATTTCTTTGGTATTTGGGGATATATGTACTATCGAGTGTACTAGCTGTCGCAGTCTTAAATGCACCGGACCAATAGCTTCTGCAGGACAGTCTCGCAAGTGTTGCAAAAATACGACGGAAGGCCATTTTTCGCCGAATACACGACTTCCCGGTTGAAGTTGCTGGCCGGGCAGATCCCGGCAGGCGACCGGATTATCGAGTGGGTGTGGTCAACGAACGGCTTCGTGCAGGGTGCCTGTCTTTCACTGGGCGTGACCGGGTTGTCGGACTGAAAGTCATGGAGTAGGTGGCATCGTGGTGTTCGCCGTGCCGAATTGGGTAGGGCTGCAATGTGAGAGACCCCAGTGTCCTTACTGAGACTGCAATTGGCAATGCCAAGTCATGCACGCCCTGTCACGCGGTGGTGAAAGGGCTCGCATGAATTGACAAACAATCCAAAGTTTGTGTGAAAGCAAACGCAATGGCAGTTACGTTCCGACGGGGGCGTAAAGATTTGCTCGCCTCGGTGAGATAAGAATACTTATCCTAGTGTGTCACGAACGCAGGCGAAAGTCTGCGATGCTGTACTGAAGATGGGAGCAGGCCTCCCGA
>NZ_JBHSMP010000035.1:0-6268 GCF_042655705.1 Paraburkholderia denitrificans
GGCAGCGCCCGGGCCGCATCCGCGGGCCCGGGCGCCGACGCTTGATGCACGGGCGCGCCGATTCACCGCGCCCGATATAAGTCCGCAGTTCGTGGTGTCACCCGGCTCCGCGGCGACACGCCGCGCGCGGCAACAGGTGCGAGACAAAGCACAACAACAAGAAATCCGACCTGCGCCAGATAGAACGAAGCGGACCATTGATTGTGCGCGGCAACGTAATAGGTGTTATGCAGAACGTCGCTCACGATTATGAACACCGTAAGCCACACACCCACTCGTGGTTTGAGCAATAAAAGTACGGCAGCTAACGGATCGAGGACCGCCAATGTATCCCAGTAGACCTTACTGAGTGGCGAAATTGCCGTTCCATAGCCGTAATCCCAAAGCAACCCGTGTTGCGCGATCGTTCTGAGATGATTGAACGTTGCACCGAGTAAGCACAACGCAAAAAGTGTCCGGATTGCAAGCGATGCACGTCGCATGATGAAGATCCACGAGAACGAATCTCGCGGCAGCTTACCAGACGTGCGGTTGCGCAGAGTGCGTCACGCTATGGCGCTTATCTCACGCAGCGCTTCTCATTCGATGATGTTGGTTCGCCTGAACGCGCACGCCGCCGCACGCGCTGCTCTGTGAACGAGATGGCATTGCGCGTGGGGCCGCGTGGCGGCGACAGGATATGCCTCAGGCGGGAAGCATTTTCAGCTCGTGCGAGTGCGCGTGCGCGGGCGCGGGCGTCCCCTTGAGGTGAAATGCGTGTTGCGGCGGAGAACTGATTGAAAGTTGATCAAAATGTGAAACTACCTGATCAACGAATGCACGCACCTTGCCTGGTAGAAATTCACGTCCCTGGTAGGCAACCTTGATCGTGACATCGTTGTTCTCGATGCGGTAACTGTCCAGCACCCGGACTAGCGATCCGATCTTCACGTCATTCGCGATGATGAATTCCGGCAATAGTGCTATACCTGCGCCGGCCAGTGCGATCTGTCGCTGCAACTGTGCACTGTTGACGGCGAAACAGGCATCGAGGTGCACGCTGTGATTCCGACCTTTCCCGTCGAGCCAGCGAAATGTCTTCCCGTTAGCCACGTGCGTGATAACGCGATGCTCGCCGAGGTCTGCCGGTCGCCGCGGCGACGAAACATTCATCAGGTAAGCAGGAGATGCAACGGCGACAAGTGGTGCATGGACGAGCGTGCGCGAGACCAAAGAAAGCGAACTAATCATTCTTTCGGCCACAATGCCGACGTCAAATCCTCCGCCGAGTAGATCGACGTCGGATTCGGTTAGCGTGATGTGCAGCGACACATCGGTATGACGCTCGCGGAAATCGGCGAACAGCATGGCCAGTTCAGGCGACATCAAGCTCGCAAGCACGACAACATGCAGGTCGCCCGAAATTTGCGTCGACTCTTCCTTTGCCAGCGATTCGATTTTTTCAAGTTCGGAAAGCAGCGAACGGCATCCTTCCGCATAGCGCGAGCCCACATCGGTCAGCGCAATCTTGCGGGTCGATCGCTGCAGAAGCCGCACACCGAGGTGTGACTCCAGTTCGCTGATATGCCGTGTTACTCGTGCCGGGGAGAGATGCAATTGCTCGGCTGCGCGGCCAAACCCTTGCACGTCGACGATCTTCAGAAAGGTCCGCATTGCTGCGATAAGATGATTCACAATGGTGCTCAAATATGTTTGATATGCGGGGTACTCGTTCCGAGTGCACATATCACGATAACCCGCTCACATAGTTGACCAGACTTGCAAGTTATCCTGAAGATAGGAAGAAAACACTTGCCGATAAGTATGGCGTAAGGCTATCTTCCTGCTCTCGACAGGAGCGAAGCGAATCAACTGGGGACGGCGCCGCGGTATCGCACTTCGTACTCAGTCCGGTGAAACTGGACTGACACTGTTCGAAAATGCATCAACTGCCGAAATAGATGTTGCAAAAACTTACAGGTCCAACGCACTCTGCTGCTTTGTGGTTTGCAGGTGCTGTTGTGGAAGGTGCCGTAACAACCACCGCATGATCGGCCGGGGTGGCCTGCGTTGCGGCGATCTGCTGCGATTGCGTGGTGCCGGCTGCGACGGCCGGTTCTTGATCGGCGGTACTTTGCTGCGCGAAGGCGCTTGCACCGAAGCCAAGCAACGTAACAAGCAGGAAGACACCTTTAGTGGGCTGCAATTTCAACATTTCACACTCCAAATGTGGCTAGGCTCGAGATCACGAGCGACTAGCGCGGGATGAAAATTCTGGGTCTGTATTTATTGTTTTTCATCAATAGTGAAATGATCCGGCAAATCAGGAATCACGTCAAAGCGGAAATTTCGATCTTGTCTATAAGGACAAGCGATTACGCGGCAACCCCAACTAGCCCACGGATGCCCGGATGCCCGACCGGGCTGCCGATGCCGCACCAAAGACGCAGCTATAGTTGACCCTATTTTTCGGGGCCGACACGGCTGGATTGCGCGAAGGAAAGGCTGGTCTGAGAGCCGTGGCTATCGCAACGAAAGAACGTGTCCCGACTGAGGGCGCTGCATACGATGATCGGCCATGCGCATGCGTTGCCGGTCTCGCGGCAGGCGCGACGCGTGGGTATCGGAAGATCGGGAGTGTATTACCGGGCGCAGCCGGTGAGCGAGGCGGAGCAGGATAGACCGGTCGGTCAACACTGCGCGTGTCGTGCGGCGATCCTGTGTACAGGAAATCGCACCAGATGGACACGCAACGGCCAGGGCAACCGGCTTACGACCCTGACGCGAGGAAATCGTGAGCCGAAGCTGGCTCGTCGAATCGATTTGATAGAAAGTGCGAACGTTGCGCCCGCCGCTTGTTGCGGCAACTGGATTGCACGCAACGTCGCACTTTTAGATCAGATGTACCGCGATCCGCTGAACGCGGCGCATCGCTTAGAAGCGATGCTTGAGGCCGACAGCAACGACCACCTGCTGATTGTTCGTGGACGGGTTCATCGTATAGATACCGGCGTTAAACGCGGAAATGCCGTTGCCGCCACCCACGCGCTGGTAGACACTTTCCAGGTACACGTCGGTACGCTTCGAGAAATTGTAATCGGCTTGCGCCATTACCTGGTTCCAGTGCGGACGTGCGTTGCCGGTCGGCGAATTGAACGTCGCCATCGTGTACGTGTAGGACGCACCGAGACTGAAGTTCGGACGCACGAAGTAGCGGCCATTGATTTCGAAGTTGTCGAACTTGATGTAGTTACCCGCACCGTTCGACGCTCCGGGCAGTGTGCCAAAGTTGGTGTTGCCGCCGAGCCAGAGACTCGTCGCACTTTCCGTCGAAGTATGTGTCCACAGCACGCCGACCGAAGAACTCCCGAACATGTACTGCGCGCCCAGGCCGAACATGCGCTGCAGGCCACCCGTCGTCAACGCATCGCCATCGTTGGTGCTGACCGCGCCAGTTGCGTTCGGCGAGTTCGAGTCGCGATTGATCTGCAGGTATGCCGCCGCGAGGTTGACCGGACCGACCGAGTAGCTAATGCCCGCGCTGTAGGCATTATTGTTGGAGACCTGGCCCGGCTGGTTCGAAAACGCGTACATCGCGCCGACCTTCACCCCGTCGAACGATGCGCTGCTGAACTTCACCGAATTGTTCAGGCGCATATCGTTGTTCAGGTTGTCGTTGTCGTACGGGTGCTCGGCGACGTTGCCGCCAAAACCGGAACCCGTGGCGCTCAACGGTGCAAGGTACGTGACCATGAAGTCGTACTGGCGGCCCAGCGTCAGCGTGCCGTACTTATTCGACGCCAGGCCGACCCATGCCTGCCGGCCAAAGAGATCGCCGCCGTTCTTGGCCGAGCCCTTGGTCGCGTCGAAGCCGTTTTCCAGCCAGAATACCGCGCTCAGGCCACCACCCAGATCTTCATTGCCGCGCAGGCCCCAGCGCGATGTATAGACGGTCCCCGAAAATTCCTGCCACTGCGTGCCGCCACCTGCGGATGGCTTGGAGGGATTGACGCGTCCGTTGCTGCTATACGCGATGCTTGTATCGATCAACCCGAACAGCGTGACGCTACTTTGCGCGTGTGCTGCACTGGCGCACAGCATCGATGCAGCGATGGCAAAACACCCGTATTTCATTCAATTTCTCCGTCGTTAATTCTGGTTTGTGCCGCGAAACAGCTATAGTGAGTTCGGGGACGGACGGAGTATAGAAGGACGCAGAATGCGGTACACCTCGCTAATAGAAACAATACTCCCTAATTAGTAGCGTGTTTTTTTCATAAAAGATTCATCGTCTGACAAGCGCCCTTCACACGGTGCTCAGCGGAGCGGATCCACTCGGTTGCGATCGGTAAAGCGTTGTGCGAACACGTGCAATTCTTGATGACGTTGTGCTGATGCAACGGCCACGTTACCGGGTGTGGAACGAAGCACTTCGGGCCATTGGCCCGGATATCGCCGTCATGGGTCGTTTTCTCTCCCGGACTGTGAACTGCCGATGCCGGGAATGGACAGCAGGCGCACTGCGAGCGCCTTCTCGTGAAGTTATACGCTCAAATTCCGCTTGATGTAATTGGTGTGGAGCCGATGAACAAGCTGAATCGGCAGAGGCGGCGGATTATGCAGCGCAAGCACAGGGGGAAGCCTGCACCGCATGGCCTTTGAGGCGGATAGGAATATGCCGGACTAAAGCGGTACGTCGTTAATCCGGTTGGCGATTGGTGTTTGCCCAACAGATGCCTGACATGTCCTGCGTTTTCCCTTCGGAAAATCCCGGGGGCCCCGGCCGCCTGTGAGCGGCGCCGAGAGCCCCCGGCCGTAGCCTTGCGACTACGAGGTCAGTTGGCGTTGCCTTGCATCGACAAGAAACGCGTTCGTCGACGGATCAGAAACGGTGGCGAATTGCGGCTCGCAGAACCACCTGATTGCTGGTCGATGAGACGTTGTCCGCACCCGGAATGAATGCGACGTCCAGCACCGAGCCGGTCGTGTCGCCGCCAACGTGCTGGTACAGCCCCTGGAAGTACAGATCCGTGCGGTTCGAGAGGTTGTAATCGGCCATCAAGCCGGCCGTCTGATAGTTCGGATGCAGCTTCCCGCTCGCCGAGGAAAGCGTTGCCCGCGTGTAGACATACATTGCCCCCACGTAGAACGCCGGCGTGAACTGATACTTGCCGTTCACCTCGAAGTTCTGGAATCGCAGATTCGAAAGTGCGCCGCCAGCCGGCGTAATCGCACCGACATACGTGGAACCCGTTGCGTTGGCCACATCCGTGTTCGAGTAGGAGAAGCCAACCGTGGTATTGGCCAGGGTGTAGGTTACGCCGGCTCCGAAAATACGCAGACGCGTGCCGAGAAAATTCTCGTCGCCGCCATCCGTGATCGCACCCGCCGCATTCGATGACGGGTTATCCGCCTGAAGGTACGACGCGGCAAGCAGAAGACCGCCGTTTGTGTACGACGTGCCGAAGCTGTACTGCCGGTTATTGGCGAAGTTCGTCGTATTGGAGAAGGCGTAGGTTCCCCCGAACTGCACGCCAGCGAATACGGGGCTGGTGTATTTCACGGAGTTGTTCACCCGGAAACTGTCGTCCGTATTGTCGTTGTCGTATGGGTGTGAGAACAGATATCCACCCCAGGTGCCGTTGGCTGTCGTCATCGCCAGGAAGTCGACCACGGAGTCATATTGGCGCCCCAACGTGACCGAACCCCAGGTGTCGCTGGACAATCCAACATACGCCTCCCGGCCGAACATCAGTCCGCCTTGATTCAAATGGCCGGTGTTGACATCGAAGCCGTTTTGCAGCTCGAAAATGCCTTTCAGGCCGCCGCCGAGATCCTCCGTTCCTTTCAATCCCCACCGGCTGCCTTGAACGTAGCCGCTTTGAAGCTCGTATACCCGGTTTCCTCCAACGTTATTGGTGAAATCAAAGCCCTCATCAATGAGGCCATAGAGGGTTACCGAGCTTTGAGCATGCGCCGTTGACGCGAGTACCGCGAGAACGGACGCCGCGAGCAGTTTCCTTGCCATTTACTTGTCTCCAACAAATATTTTGAAAATTCAGGTTCTCTGGAACTACCACTACACCCCTTATGGGGGCGTTCAGCTTTGCTACCGCTAAATCTATCGAGTCGAAAATCGCGGCCGTGACTATTGTTGAGTTATCCTTCGCGTCTCTGGCGCGTCCTTGCATGCGAAACGAACTGCGGACTTATATCGGGCGCGTTGAATCGGCGCGCCCGTGCATCAAGCGTCGGCGCCCGGGCCCGCGGATGCGGCCCGGGCGCTGCC
>NZ_JBHSMP010000036.1:0-81423 GCF_042655705.1 Paraburkholderia denitrificans
GCGCGAACCCAGTTATCACCTGGTGCCTGGACTCACGCCTCACCTCAAATCCGACGCACTCCTAGGAATCGATATGACCGACACGACTAGTGCTGCCAACCGCGCAATGCACGCGTTCGTCGAACGCCCCGCGCTGATGCTGCGCGCGGAAAACGTGCGCAAGACCTTCACGCTGCACGGCCAGGGAGGCATCGGCATCGAAGCGCTCGCGGGCGTCTCGCTCGAGGTCGAGCGCGGCGAATGCGTCGTGCTTGTCGGGCCGTCCGGCGCGGGCAAGAGCACGCTGCTGCGCTGCCTCTACGGCAACTATCTCGCGAGCGGCGGCTCGATTGCGATCCGCGACGACGACACCGCGCTGCAACACCTCGAAATCACCTGCGCCGCGCCACACGACGTGCTGCGTCTGCGCCGCAACGTGGTGGGCTACGTGAGCCAGTTCCTGCGCGTGATTCCGCGCGTCGCCACGCGCGATCTCGTCGCCGCGCCGCTCGTAGCGCGCGGCGTGGCGCAGGACGAAGCGTATGCGCGCGCCGAAACGCTGCTTGCGCGCCTGAACGTGCCGCAGCGGCTCTGGCCGCTTGCGCCCGCAACGTTCTCGGGCGGCGAACAGCAGCGCGTGAACATCGCTCGCGGACTCATCGCGCAGCACCGCGTGCTGCTGCTGGACGAGCCCACAGCGTCGCTCGACGCGGAAAACCGCGAGGCAGTGTCGCAATTGATCGTCGAAGCACGCGAGCACGGCGCGGCGATCGTCGGTGTCTTCCACGACGAAGACACACGTGAGCGCGTCGCGACGCGGCGCATGCCGCTCGCCGCCGCGCGCACGCAAACGCCGCTGGGCGAAGCCGCCTGAGCCTCTTCCCAGCGCTTGTTACCCGCGCTTGTTACCCGCGCCTGACTTGCGCCCTGATCTGATTACGGAGCCTGACGATGTTGATCACGAACGCCCGCATCGTGACGCGAGACGAAGTTTTCACCGGCACGCTGCGTGTCGATGGCAGCCGGATCGGCGAACTGTCGCGCGGCACGACCGCCGCCGCCGACGCTGAAGACTGGCACGGCGACTATCTGCTGCCGGGTCTCGTCGAACTGCACACCGACAACCTGGAAAAGCACCTCGCGCCGCGCCCCGGCGTGCACTGGAACACCGACGCCGCGTTCGTGATCCACGACGCGCAAATCGCCGCGGCGGGCATTACAACCGTGTTCGACGCCCTCGCCATCGGCACGCGGCTCGCCGTGGGCGTGCGCGGCCGCGACGTGCAGCTGGCGTGCTCCGAGGCGCTCCTGCGTTTCTCCCAGCGCGACCTGCTGCGCGCCGAGCACTTCCTGCACCTGCGCTGCGAAATCGCGACCGAGGACGTGATCGAACTTTTCGACACGCTGAGCGAGCACCCGCTCCTGCGACTCGCCTCGGTGATGGACCACACGCCGGGCCAGCGCCAGTGGCACGACCGCGAGCAGTGGCGCCGCTTCCAGGAGCGCCACGGCAAGTGGACCGATGAGCAGGCCGCGACGGCACTGGCCGAACTCGCTGACGAGCAAAAGCGCTTCGCCGACGACCACCGCCGCGAAATCGTCGAGCGCTGCCGGGTGCGCCGCATTCCTCTCGCGAGTCACGACGACACACTGGTCGAACATGTCGAGCAGGCCGCCGCCGAAGGCATGGTGCTCGCCGAATTCCCGACCACGCGCCTCGCCGCGGCGCAGGCGAAAAAGCGCAGCATCGCGACGATCATGGGTGCGCCGAACGTGGTGCGCGGCGGCTCGCACTCGGGCAACGTGTCGGCGCTGGAACTGGCCGAGGCGGGTCTGCTCGACATCCTGTCGTCGGATTACGTGCCGTCGAGCCTGCTCGCGGCGGCCTTCGACCTCGTTGCCAAGGCGGGCTGGACGCTGCCGCGCGCCGTGGCGACGGTCTCGCACGAACCCGCGCGCGCGGCCGGGCTGACCGACCGGGGCGCAATCGAGCCCGGGCTGCGGGCCGACTTCGTGCGCGTGGTGATGCTCGATTCGCTGCCGGTGCCGCGCGAGACCTACCGCGCGGGCAAGCGGGTGGTCTGAGCGGCGCGCGCGCCGCGCTGCAAAAGCGTGCCGGACAGCCCGCGCGGCCAACGGCACGCCATCGTTTTTATTTCATATTCCATACAGAATCTTTCGGCACGGCAGCGGCGCTGCGCGGATTGTCGCACCGGCGCATCACGGCCCGCGCATCGCAAACCCGCACCGGCGTTTCGGGCGCGCCTCGCGACTGCCGCAAAGGCCCGTCCGGCAGTGTTTTCCGGCCCCTGCGCCTCCTTACCGAACGTTCGGTAACACGCGACCGCACGCACTATCTCGTATTACACTAGCGACGTCACAATTTTGACCTGGTAATCTTGGCGTGCCGCTGGCAATACCGGTGGCGGATCTGACCAGAATTGGGACGCAAACCGCGCCTGATAATTGCACTGCGGCGCCCACAACGCACGCGGTGCACCATGAACCATACCGAGGAGTACACATAGTGAAGAAACTGCTTGCCGCCCTGTCGGTTGCCCTGCTGGCCGTATCGGCCGGTGCTGCCCATGCGAAGGACTGGTCCACCGTGCGCTTCGGCGTCGACGCCAGCTACGCGCCGTTCGAATCCAAAGCACCGGATGGCAAGCTGGTCGGCTTCGACATCGACCTCGGAAACGAAATCTGCAAGCGCCTGAACGCGAAGTGCGTGTGGGTCGAGCAGGATTTCGACGGCATCATCCCGGCCCTGAAGGCGAAGAAGTTCGATGGCGCCCTCTCGTCGATGACCATCACGCCGGAGCGCGAGCAACAGATCGCCTTCTCGGCCAAGCTGTTCAACACGCCGACGCGCCTCGTGGCGAAGAAGGGTTCCAACCTGCAGGCAACGGCTGACGCGCTCAAGGGCAAGTCGGTGGGCGTCGAGCAAGGCACAATCCAGGAAACCTACGCCAAGGCAAACTGGGCACCAAAGGGCGTGAACGTGGTTCCCTACCAGAACCAGGATCAGGTCTACGCCGACCTGCTGTCGGGCCGTCTGGACGCAGCGCTGCAAGACGAAGTGCAAGCCGACCTGGGCTTCCTGAAGACCCCGCGCGGCGCCGGCTTCGCGTTCGCCGGCAAGGAAATCCCGACGGGCTCCGCCGCTATCGGCCTGCGCAAGGAAGACGCCGACCTGAAGGCAAAGATCGACAAGGCTATCGCCGACATGATCAAGGACGGTACGTACAAGAAGCTCGCAGCCAAGTACTTCGACTTCGACGTCTACGGCAGCTAATTGCCCTGCGCCGCGCAGCGACGCCCGCGGGCGTCGCGAACGCGGCACACGAAAAAGCCCAGACTGCGGTCTGGGTTTTTTTTCGCCCTCGCGCCGTATCGTCATCGATCATTGAGGATTGGAAAACATCTTCGGATGCGCGGCGCGTGACTGCCTGATGGCAGCCGATGGCAAGCATGTCGCGCATCGAGCGCGCAGCGGCGAGGAGCCGCCCGGGTTCCGGCCTCAGATCGAATCCGCTAAGATCGGCCTACCGCTTTCATCGCGGGAATCGCTGGATCCGAACTCAACTTCAATGCGCGCCGCGGCATCCCGTGACGCGCTCAGATCATGCAAACCCATCACCATCCGTTGATCGCGCCCGCACTCGGCACCGAGCGGCACATCACGAGCTTCCACTACGGCACGGGCGGCGCTCAAAAGGTCTACGTTCAATCGTCGCTGCATGCCGACGAGCTGCCCGGCATGCTGGCCGCGTGGGTCCTGCGCCGCAAGCTCGCCGAACTCGAAGCGGCGGGCCGCATCCGCGGCGAAATCGTCGTCGTCCCGGTCGCGAATCCGATCGGCCTTGGGCAGCACTGGCTCGGTCATCTCACCGGACGGTTCGAATCAAATACGGCGCAGAACTTCAACCGCAATTTCCACAACCTCGCGGCGCTCGTGCTGCCGGTGATCGAGGAACGCCTCGGTGCCGACGCCGACGCGAACCGAAACGCCATTCGCGCGGCCATGGGCGAAGCGCTGGCCGCACAGAAGCCGAAGACCGAGCTGGATTCGCAGCGCCTCGCGCTGCAGCGGCTGTCCTTCGATGCCGACATCGTGCTCGACCTGCATTGCGACTGGGAAGCCGCGCTGCACATCTACACGAACCCGGAACTGTGGCCCGACGTCGAACCGCTCGCGCGCTATCTGGACGCCAAGGCGTCGCTGCTCGCGCTGAATTCAGTCGGCAATCCGTTCGACGAGATCCACAGCTTCTGCTGGAGCGAACTGCGCGAGCGCTTCGGCAAGCGCCATCCGATTCCGCTCGGCTCGATCTCGGTGACCGTGGAGCTGCGCAGCCAGCGCGACGTGTCATATGAATTCGCCGAACGCGATGCGCAGGGCATCGTCGATTATCTGGTCCATCGCGGCGTGATCGAAGGCGAGGCGCCGCCGCTGCCGCCGCTCGCGTATCCGGCCACGCCGCTCGCCGGTACGGAGCCGCTTGTCGCACCCGCAACGGGCGTGATCGTATTTCGCGCCGAGCACGGCACGTGGATCGAGGCAGGCGCGCCAGTCGCCGACATCGTGAACCCCCTGACCGACGAAGTGATCACGCTACGCAGCAGCGTGAGCGGCGTGATGTACGCGCGGCACAGCACGCGCTTCGCCACGGCCGGAGCGGAGATCGCACGGATCGCAGGCGCGCGCCCGATTCGCAGCGGCGCGCTGCTCTCGCTCTAATCCGGCGCGAGCCCGGCTCATGCGGAACGTATGAGCCGGGCGCATAACCACGACAGCCGGACCCAGTTGACGCTTGCTCTGCATCACTCACGTTCTCGAACGAGCGTCGGCCGATATGAGCTACATCAAAATCTCGGCAACGATCTTTAATTCGTGTTGTTGATAAATCACATCGGCCTGTCTTAATCGACCAATAGACGCAGATAAATCTCGCAGCCCAAAGGCTGCCTGCCAGGCATATTCCAAAAAGATATATCCCCCCGGCTTCTCATCCGCGATCCTCAACAATCCGCATCGGCCCCGGGTACGAATACCATTCCTGAACAAATATCAATTCCAGGGACCTGCTGTCGTATCGACACCACAGTAAAGCAACAAATTCCCTACGTACTCCCTCTGTCATATTAAATTCTGCAGCGTGGAATAAATTGCGCGCCACGGATGACCTTGTCCGAACGAGACGAGGCACTCGTATCTTTCCTTAATCCGGAGAACAAGTCTTGTATAAGAAAATCCTGACCACCGCGGTTCTCGCCGCTATCGCGAGCGCAGCCCAAGCACAAAGCAGCGTGACGCTGTATGGCTTGATCGATGCCGGTATCACGTACACGAACAACCAGAGCGGCCACAGCGCCTGGCAACTTCGCAGCGCCACGGTCAACGGCAGCCGCTTCGGCCTGCGCGGCACTGAAGACCTCGGCGGCGGCCTGAAGGCGATCTTCACGTTGGAGAACGGCTTCAGCATCAACAACGGCACGTTCGGCCAGTCGAGCCGCATGTTCGGCCGTCAGGCATTCGTCGGTCTCACAAGCGACCAGTTCGGCGCCGTGACCCTCGGCCGTCAATACGACAGCGTCGTTGACTACGTCGCACCGCTGACGCTCACGGGCGGCCAATACGGCGGCACGATCGCTGCTCACCCGTTCGACAACGACAACCTGAACAACTCGGTCCGTTTCAACAACACGGTCAAGTACACGAGCATCGACGTTTCGGGCTTCAAGTTCGGCGCAACGTACTCGTTCTCGAACAGCACCCAGTTCGCGAACAACCGTGCATACAGCTTCGGCGCAACGTATAACTACGGTCCCCTGAAGCTTGCAGCCGGCTACCTCCAGCTGAACAACGACATCACGTCGGCCTCGTTCGCCAACAACGTCACTAATGGGAGCAGCTTCACGGGTTCGGGCGGCGCAGGCGCGCAAACCGGCGAATGGACGTTCCTGGCAGGCCGTCAGCGCACGTTCGGCGGCGGCTTGAGCTACGCGTTCGGCCCGGCAACGGCTGGCCTCGTGTACACGCAGACGAACCTGTCGGATGCAGCCGGCGGCGGCATTTCGGGTACGCAATCGGGCAGGGGCAACGCAACGAGTGGCGGCATCGCCTTCGGCGCGAACAGCGCCCGCTTCCAGAACATCGAAGCCAACGTCCGTTACGCTCTGACCCCGGCCCTGACGCTGGCTGGCGCATACACGTACACCCGCTCGGACCTCGGCGCAGGCGTGAACCCGAACTTCAACACGGTTTCGCTGCAGTCGGACTACCTGCTCTCGAAGCGCACCGACGTGTACCTGCAAGGCGACTGGCAACACGTGTCGGCAACGGGTGGCCGGATCCACGCGTTCATGAACGGCGAAAGCTCGGCTTCGTCGACGCAAAGCCAGGTTGCTGTGACGGTCGGTATGCGTCACCGCTTCTAAGAAGCACCCTGCTGGCAGTTTTGCAGCTGAAAAAGGCGCCGCTTGCGGCGCCTTTTTTTATTGCGGCTGGCTCTGCCCGGCCCCGGCCCGGTGTGACCGCTAGCCCATGTCGAGGGGCTTCACGCGCCAGATATCGCTCGCGTATTCAGAGATCGCGCGATCCGACGAAAACTGGCCCACGCCCGCAACGTTCTCGATTGCGCTCGCCGTCCACCCCGCGACGTCGACGAACCGGCGGTCGACTTCCTCCTGCGCCGCGATGAACGCAGCAAAATCGGCCATCACGAGGTAGTGGTCGCCCCAGTCCACGAGCGAGTGAAAAATATCCAGGAAGCGCGCAGGGTCGCCAGGCGAGAAAAAGCCCGTGCGAATCTGGTCGAGCGCCGTACGCAGCTCCGCGTTGTCCTCGTAGATCTGGCGCGGCCGATAGCCCGACGCGCGCAGTGCGTCGACCTGATCCGACGTGTGGCCGAAGATGAAGATATGCTCCGGTCCCACCGATTCGCCGATCTCGATGTTCGCACCATCCAGCGTGCCGATCGTCAGCGCGCCGTTTAGCGCGAGCTTCATGTTGCCGGTGCCCGACGCCTCGGTGCCCGCAGTCGAGATCTGCTCGGAAAGATCGGCAGCCGGAATCATCAGTTCTGCCACGCTTACGCCGTAATTCGGCACGAACACCACCTTGAGCCGTCCGCCCACCGCGGGATCGCTGTTGACCTTCTCAGCCACGTCGTTGATGAGCTTGATGATCGTCTTCGCCATGCGGTACGCGGACGCCGCCTTGCCCGCGAACAGCACCACG
Source organism: Paraburkholderia denitrificans (assembly GCF_042655705.1). Classification (NCBI taxonomy): domain Bacteria; kingdom Pseudomonadati; phylum Pseudomonadota; class Betaproteobacteria; order Burkholderiales; family Burkholderiaceae; genus Paraburkholderia; species Paraburkholderia denitrificans. Next base: position 7,223 of record NZ_JBHSMP010000036.1, read on the forward strand.
CGCGGCACCCAGTCGCTTTGCGGGTTCTCGCGGATGCGGTTGTAGCGCACGATCACGTGCAGCACGTTGAGCAACTGGCGCTTGTATTCGTGAATGCGCTTGACCTGCATGTCGAAGAGCGCGTCGGGATCGAACGCGATGCCCGTGCGCTGCGTGAGCCGCTGCACCAGACGCACCTTGTTGCAGCGCTTGGCGGCGTGAAAGGCGGCTTCGAACGCGGCGTCGCCGCGCAGATTGCGCAACCCGCGCAGTTCGAGCAGATCGCGCCGCCAGTTCGTGCCGACGCTCTCGTCGATGAGCCGGGCGAGCGGCGGATTCGCCTGCGCGAGCCAGCGGCGCGGCGTGATGCCGTTCGTGACGTTCGTGAAGCGCTCGGGATAGAGCCGCGCAAAATCGGCAAAGATATCGCGCTGCATGAGTTGCGAATGCAGCTTTGAAACGCCGTTGACCGTGTGGCTCGCGACGATCGCCAGATACGCCATGCGCACGCGCCGGTGGCCGAATTCGTCGACGAGCGAGATGCGGCGGATCAGGTCGAGATCGTGCGCGCCCTGATCGCTCGCTTCGGTGAGAAACGCCGCGTTGATATCGAAGATGATCTGCAGATGCCGCGGCAGCAATCGCGCCAATAGTTCGAGATCCCAGGTTTCAAGCGCTTCGGGCATCAGCGTGTGATTGGTGTACGAGAACACGCGCCGGATATGGCCCATCGCCTCGGCCCACGGCAGATGGTGGACATCCACGAGCAGACGGAGCAGCTCGGGGATCGCCAGCACCGGGTGCGTATCGTTCAGATGCACCGCGACTTTCTCGGAGAAGCGCCCGAACGTGCTGTGCGTGCGCAGATAGCGGCGGATCAGATCCTGCATCGTCGCGGACACGAAGAAATATTCCTGACGCAGACGCAGTTCGCGGCCCGCCATCGTCGAATCGTCGGGATAGAGCAGGCGCGAGACGTTCTCCGATTCGTTGCGCGTCTCCACCGCGCCCTGATAGTCGCCCTTGTTGAACGCCGAGAGATCGAGTTCCTCGTCCGCACGCGCGGACCACAGGCGCAGCGTATTGGTGGCGTCGGTTGCGTAGCCCGGGATCACCGTGTCGTAGGCCATCGCGTTGACGTGCTGGGTGTCGATCCATTCGACGTGGTCGTCGCGCTGCACGGTGCGTCCGCCGAAGTGCACCGGATACTGCACCTCGGGCCGCGGAAACTCCCACGGATTGCCGGCGTGCAGCCAGTAATCGGGCGCCTCGACCTGCTCGCCGTTGACGATCCGTTGCCGGAACATGCCGTAGTCGTAGCGAATGCCGTAGCCAAAACCGGGAATGCCGAGCGTCGCCATCGAATCGAGGAAACACGCGGCCAGACGTCCGAGGCCGCCGTTGCCGAGCGCGGCGTCCGGTTCGAGATCGATCAGCGATTCCATGTCGATGCCGACGTCGGCCAGCGCCTCTTTCATCTGATCGTAGATGCCGAGCGCGAGCAGCGCATTGGAGAACGTCCGGCCGATCAGAAATTCCATCGACAGGTAATAGACGCGTTTAGCGTCCTGATCGTACTGGCGGCGCGTGGTGACCATCCAGCGCTGGACGAGACGATCGCGCACGGCGAGCGCCGCGGCGTGCAGCCAGTCCTGCGGACGGGCCGTGACGGCGTCCTTGCCGACGCCGTACATCAAGCGGTTCGAGATAGAGCGGCGCAGTGCGTCGGCGCTGCTCTGCAACTGGTCGAATTCCAGACCGACTGTCATCGAAGCCTCCCGGAAATGCGGCGCACTCGCCGCGCGTTCTGGGGCTGCGCGTGCAAAGCGCCCGGGCGCAACGCCGGGGCCGAAACGCAGATCAGTTTGCAGAGTAGGACATTTTTGCGCCGCTTGCGGCAGCACGGCATGGCGTGCGGCGGCGGGTGCCGTGCCGCCGAGGCGTTATCGCGCGAAATACGCCTTCACGGCCTCGACAAACGTATTGATATCCGCCGCCGACAAATCGAGGTGCGTCACGAATCGCGACGCGTAAAGCATCTGCGTGAGCACCCCGCGCTCCTTGAGCCACGCTTCGAGCGGCGCGCAGTGTTCCTGCGGGAACTGCGCGAACACCATGTTCGTCGCCTGCGACATGACTTTCACTTGCGCGATTTGCGCGAGACCGGCTGCAAGGCGGGCTGCGTTGGCGTGATCGTCGGCGAGCCGCGCGACGTTGTGATCGAGCGCGTAGAGGCAGGCCGCCGCCAGCACGCCCGACTGACGCATGCCGCCGCCGAGCACCTTGCGCCAGCGGTGCGCGACGTCAATCACGGCCCGGCTGCCGACCAGCACCGAACCCACCGGCGCGCCCAGCCCCTTCGAAAAGCAGATCGACACCGAATCGAAACCCGCGCAGAGCGCCGCGAGCGGCTGGCCCGAAGCGACGACGGCGTTGAACACGCGGGCGCCGTCGAGGTGCGTCGAGAGTCCGCGCGCGTGGGCGAGCCGGGTTGCCTCGGCGACATACGCCGCCGGCAACACCTTGCCGCCGATCGTGTTCTCGAGCGCGAGCAGGCGCGTGCGCGCGAAGTGATCGTCGAGCGGCTTGATCGCGGCGGCGATGCGTTCGAGCGCAATCGTGCCGTCTTCGGCATTGTCGAGCGGCTGCGGCTGAATGCTGCCGAGGACCGCCGCGCCGCCGCCTTCGTATTTGTACGTGTGCGCCGCCTGGCCGACGATATATTCGTCGCCGCGCGCACAGTGCGCCATCAGGGCGGCGAGGTTGCTCTGCGTGCCGCTCGGGAAGAACAGGCCCGCCTCCTTGCCCGCTTCCTCCGCGAGGCGCGCCTGCAGGCGCAGGACAGTCGGGTCGTCGCCCCAGACGTCATCGCCGGTTTCGGCGCGGGTCATGGCGGCGAGCATGCCTTCGCTCGGGCGGGTAACGGTGTCGCTACGCAGATCGATCATGCGATGAAGTCCTCCTGGTTGGCGCTTGCGCGATGGCGCACGCGCACCGGTTTGCGCGCGCCGCCTAGCGAGGCAGCAGCGGCAACGGATCGACCGGCTTGCCGTTGCTGCGCACCTCGAACTGCACGCTGGCGACGCCGTGGGTGTCGACGCCCATTTCGGCAATCGGCTGGCCTTGCGTGACGGCCTCGTCTTCCTTCACGAGCAGCTTGCCGTTGTGGCCGTAGGCGGTCACGACCGAATCGTTGTGCTTGATGATGACGAGCGGCCCATAGGCCTCGATGCCCGTGCCCGCGTAGACCACGCGGCCCGCCGCGGCGGCCTTGACCGGTTCGCCCGCCACGCCGCCGATCACGATGCCGCTGGCCTTGCCGGGCACGAACTTCTGCAGCAGCGGCCCGTAAACCGGCCAGGCGAGCGTGAGAGACGGCGGGACGGGCGCGGGCATGGCGACACCCGCCGCCGCGGGCGCTGAAGAAGGCGGCTGCTGCGCGGAGGGCGCGTAACTCGGCGGCGGCGCTACGCGCAGCACCTGGCCGGGCACCACGCTTGCGTTGAGCGGCAACTGGTTCCAGCTTGCGATGTCCTGCGGACGCTGGCCGAAGGCCGCGGCGACGCGCGCGAGCGTATCGCCGGGATTGACGCGATAGTAACCGGCGGGAACGCCGCCGGTCGAAGTCGGGACGGGTCTGCCAACCGTTTCGCCCCAGGGGGTAATCGTGCAGGCGCTCATCAGGAGCGTCAGGGCAGCCAGTGCGACCCCTGCTGCCACTGCCGCCGCTCCTGACATTGCGTCCGGGTTTCGCCGGTGTCGATTCATGTTGCAGTACCTCGCTTGTGCCTCGCTTGCGCCTGGCTACGTACACTGGGCGCCACGTACATTCGATGTGCTTCGGTTCGCAAGCGTTCGCTGACGCGCTACGCCTCGCGAAAAAGGAGGGCCGGAAAAAACGGGCGAACCATTATATCGTCCGATGCGAAACGCACCGCGCGAAGCGGGCAGCACTCACTTCCGGCAACGCTCGCCTATACTGCGTCGTGCCGCACCATAAAAATAACGACAGATGTTTCGCTGGGACCCCGCATTCGTGAGGAATCCGAGGATGAACAAAGCCACCTTCCTTTCCGTGCAGCTCAGTGTCGAAGACATCGAAGCGTCGCCCGGCCTTGTCGAATTGCTGAACAACCACCTTGTCTTTGCGACTGACGTGGCCGAAGCGGCCGACGAACTGGTCCAGCATGCGAGCGTCGCACACCTGTCGGGCGGCGTCGAGGCGACCGTCGAAATTCCGGCCGTGGTGATCGAGCGTCTGCGCCAGTCGCTCGACACGCTGAGCGGCTACGACGAAACCTGGCTGTTCGCACTCGAGCCTGGCCGTGCGCTCTTCGACGACATCGCACGCCGCCCGCGCCTCCTGCACTGAGGCAGGGCCTGTGCCTGGCGCAAACAGACCCTGACCCGGAGTAGACGGCGCCCCAAACAAGAAAGCGCGGACCGGTTCTGGACCGGGCCGCGCTTGACTGCATGCTGCGGATACTGCCACTACTAATCCAACCTCTCAGAGACTTCAGCACTGCAACTTCTACTGCAACTGCAACTTCTACTGCCGGAACTGCAACTTCCACTGCTACTTCCACTGCAACTGCTACAGCTACCTCGACAGCAACTGCTACTTCAACCGCATAAATCTGTCACGACCCCAGCAACTGCACGTTCCATCTCCGGGGCCGGGGAGCCGCATGACGCGGCGCGCTGGCGTCGGGTTTCGGCGAAACGGCCTGGTGGCCGGCTTAGTGGCCGAAATACACCGACCCTGCCTTGGCCGGTCGTTGCGGCACAACCGGGTCGCCCGCCTGCGTCGTGCCGTCTGCCGGTGCGCCGAAGCCGCTGGTGTCGTTGCTGGCGAGCTTCTGCTCATGCACGCGCGCCTCGGCGGCCTCGATGTTTGCCGGATAGTTCAGATGGTCGGTCGCCGGGTTGTAGCCCGCGTGTTCGAGTTCCACCAGTTCCGCACGCACCTGGGCGCGCGTCAGGCCTTGCTGGTCCGGCTGCGCGAACGAAATGGCCGGAATGGCGAGCGCGGCGACAACCACAACCGCGGGAATGAGCTTCTTCATACGTAGACCTCCATGTGTTTTATCCAGGCTTCGAACGCCTTGTTCGTAAGCCGTTGAACACAGTCTAGGAGGCTTTTTTCTATAGGGAAAACCCTAATTAGTTGAAACACAATTTCATTTCAGGCAATAAAAAAGGCGAGTCGACGTGACTCGCCTTTCGATTCCAGCAAAAACCGTAACGCTAATATGGATTTCTACCGCGCGCCTGCGCGTGCCGTCCTCAAGCCCAATCAGCGTGAAAACTGCCCGGCTTGTCGATACGCTCGAACGTGTGTGCGCCGAAGAAGTCGCGCTGCGCCTGCACGAGGTTGGCCGGCAGGCGTTCGGAGCGATAGCCGTCGAAATAGGCAATCGCCGACGAGAACGTCGGCACCGGCACACCCGCCGACACGGCCTGGACCACCACCTCGCGCAACGCCGCCTCGTAGTTCGCGGCGATATCGCGGAAATAGGGGTCGAGCAAGAGGTTCGCGAGCTGCGGATCGTGCGCGTAGGCGTCCATGATCTTCTGCAGGAAGCGCGCGCGGATGATGCAGCCCGCACGGAAGATCTTCGCGATCGTGCCGTACTGCAGGTCCCACTTGTAGTCGTCGGAGGCCGCACGCAGTTGCGCAAAACCCTGCGCGTAGGAGATCACCTTGCTCAGGTACAGCGCGCGCCGCACCGCTTCGATGAACGCCGTGCGGTCCCCCGCAAACGGCTTCACTGACGGCGCCGACAGCACCTTGCTCGCCGCGACGCGTTGCGTCTTCAGCGACGAGAGCACGCGCGCGAACACCGACTCGGTGATGAGCGGCAGCGGCACGCCCAGATCGAGCGCATTCTGGCTCGTCCACTTGCCGGTGCCCTTCTGCGCGGCGCGGTCGAGGATCACGTCGACGAGATCCTTGCCCGTCTCCGCATCCTTCTTGCCGAAGATCCGCGAGGTGATGTCGATGAGATAACTGTCGAGTTCGCCCTGGTTCCACGCGGTGTAGACCTGGCCGAGTTCCTCGTTCGAGAGGCCGAGCACCTGCTTGAGCACGGCGTAGCTTTCGGCGATCAGCTGCATGTCGCCGTACTCGATGCCGTTATGAACCATCTTCACGAAGTGGCCCGCGCCGTCCGGGCCCATGTACGCGACGCACGGCGCGCCGTCCGGCGCCTTCGCCGCGATTTCGGTGAGGATCGGCGCGACCAGTTCGTAGGCATCGCGCGGGCCGCCCGGCATGATCGACGGCCCCTTGAGCGCGCCCTCCTCGCCGCCCGACACGCCCGTACCGATGAAATGCAGGCCCGCCTGCGCGAGTTCCTGGTTGCGGCGGATCGTATCGGTGAAATGCGTGTTGCCGCCGTCGATCAGGATGTCGCCCTCATCGAGCAGCGGCTTGAGCGACGCGATGGTGGCGTCGGTCGGCTCACCCGCCTTCACCATCATCAGGATACGGCGCGGCTTTTCCAGCGACTCGACGAACGCTTCCAGCGTATAGGCCGGTACGAGCTTGCGGTCGGGGAATTCGGCGATCAGTTCGTCGGTTTTCTCACGGGTGCGGTTGAAGACCGACACCGCATGACCCCGGCTCTCGATGTTGAGCGCCAGATTGCGGCCCATGACGGCCAGCCCCACGACACCGATTGCCTGCTTGCTCATGTTGTATCTCCACTTCGCTTTGACGGCGACGCCCAGGGCGCCAATCGTGCAAGGATAAGGGAAACGCCCAGGCGCTGCCTGTACCGAGTCACGGCGTGCCCGGACTCACCGCTTCCTGAAGACCAGACTGAAATTGTTCGCGGGCATCGGCACACGCTGCTCGCATAAAAAGCCTTGCGCTTGCGCGAGCGCTTCGACGGCTTCCATGTCGCGCACGCCCCATGCCGGATCGCGCTCGCGCAACTGGGCGTCGAATGCCTCGTTGCTCGGCGCCGTATGCGCGCCGCCGCGCCGGTACGGCCCGTAGAGCACGAGCGCGCCGCCCGCCGCGAGACGCTGGCCCGCGCCGTTCATGAGCGCGATCGCCGCCTCCCATGGCGCAATGTGAATCATGTTGATGCAGACGACCGCATCGGCCGCATCGATCGGCCACGGCTCGCGGCGCACGTCCAGATCAAGCGGCGCGAGCAGATTCGACAGACCCGTGTACTCGCGCCAGGCCAGGATCGAGGCACGCGCGAGCGGATCCGCATCGCTCGGCTGCCATTCGATATCGGGCAATGCCGCCGCGAAATGCACGGCGTGCTGGCCCGTGCCGCTCGCGATTTCGAGCACCTTGCCGCGAGCAGGCAGCGCACCGCGCAGGACTGCGAGGATCGGCGCGGCGTTGCGTTCGGCGGCTGACGCGAAAAGGCGCGCGCTGGAGTGCGGTTCGCTCATCGTTCGATGTCTGTATTCGTAGCGGTTCGGGGCGGTTCGCCGCCGTTTTCAGCCGTGTCGGGCCGCTGTCCGGCATGTTCCTCGTGTTCCTCATGTTCGGTAGAGCGCGGCAGCAAACGCGCGGCGAGCGCTTCGAGCATCGCGGCACACGACGCCTCGACCTTGAGCGCGAGCAGCGGATCGGCGCGCGTGCGTCCGAGGTTCACCGCCGCGACGGGCTTGCCGCGCTCCTGCGCCCAGGCGCAGAAACGATAGCCCGAGTAAACCATCAGCGACGAGCCGACGACGAGCACCGCATCGGCCGCATCGAGCGCAGCCGTTGCCGCCGCGACCCGTTCGCGCGGCACGTTCTCGCCGAAGAACACGACCGACGGCTTGAGCATGCCGCCGCACGCGGCGCACGCGGGCACGGCGAAGGGCAGGTTGCCGTCGAAATCGAGATGGGCGTCGCCATCCGCGGCGGGCGCGGCGAACGCACCCGCGACTTCGGGATTGTTCGCTTCGAGCAGCGGCTGGATCGACGCGCGCGTGTACTGCGCGCCACAAGCGAGGCAATGGACATGGCCGATGCTGCCGTGCAGTTCGATAACGCCGTGGCTGCCCGCGCGCTGATGCAGTCCGTCGACGTTCTGCGTGACGAGCGCCGACACGAAGCCCGCGGATTCGAGACGCGCGAGCGCGCGATGCGCGCCGTTCGGCTGCGCGAAGCCGACAGCCGGCCAGCCGAGCATGCTGCGCGCCCAGTAGCGGCGCCGCCAGGCTTCGGAGCCGGTGAATTCCTGCAACGTGATCGGCGGCGAGCGCTTCCACGCGCCGTTTTCGTCGCGATAACCGGGGATGCCCGAATCGGTGCTGATGCCCGCGCCGGTCAGCACGAACAGGCGCGGATGGCGCTCGACGAACGCGTGCAGCGCGTCGAGCGCATCGGACGCGGGAGCGGCGGGGGTCAGCAGGTCGGATTCGGTCATGGCGGGTTCGATTGCGCGCTCGGGCGGAAGCGGCGCGCTCAGCTCAGCTGGCCGGTTTGCGCGGTTGCCTCGGTGCCCGCTTTGACGTCTGTGTTGCGGCCTGCTTCGGGGTCTGTTTTGCAGCCTGCTTCGGGGCCTCTTTTGCGGCCTCTTTTGCAGCCTGCTTTGGAGCGCGCTTTGCAGACGGTTCACATCGGGTCAGAACCTTCGGCGTCGTGTCGCCCGCGGTTGCGCCCTCGGCCTCGCGTGCCGCCGCTTCACGGCGCGCGGCCTCGCGCACTTCCCATGCGGCGAGTTCGGCGCGCCAGGCGTTCAGCGCTTCGGCGTAGAAGTCGAAGACGCACGGATCGCAGCCGGAGCCGCAACAGGCATCGTCGTCGGGACGCATGGGAGGCTCGGGGCGCGGATCGTCCTCGGGCCGTGGAGGCAAAGACATGGGTATTCGGTCGTCGTGGCAGGTCGACGACCAGTATACGGGACGTGCCGCGGGCGCGTGCGATGCCGCACGGCCCGCCCGCAGCGGGCCGAACCGTGCATCGCAACCTCGGTATCAGGGATCGGCCACGGTTTTCCGACAGCATCGATGACATCGCCAGTCCCTGGCCATCTAACAATTCTCAACAATTGATGCTTCGTAATGCTGATAGAATGTTCGACGCTCCAGGCAGGAGCGCCCTCTCCAGATCGTTCACACGGATCAGCTTGCCGCACCGGATGCGCAAGCGATGCGCCGAAGATTCGCCCGCTATCGACGAAACAAGAACGATGGCCTGGCGAACGCTCACACCACGTTTAAAGAAAGTTTGAATACGAAGACACGCATACTTCCAGTTTTTTCGCACTACCGCGCTTCAATCCGGACTTTGACCCGGACTTCGCTCCGATCCGCCCTGCGCAGCGCGCTCGTCATGGCGACGCTGGCGCTGTGCGTGCCGCTCGCCCAAGCGGCCGACAGCGTGCTGTGGGTGGGCGACAGCCGTACCTACATCGGCAATCTTCCCGAGGTGTACAGGGCGTTGGTCAAGGCCGTAGACCGGCGCGACATCCGGGCCGACATGCTGGTGGAAACAGGTGGCGATCTGGACGAGCGCGTGCGCAGCCAGGCGCTTGCGCGCGAACTCAAAAAGCAGAGATTCGATGCCGTCATCCTGCAGGAGCGCGGCAACCTGGCGAGTTGCATGCTCGACAAATCCGTACGCAACGATGCGGGCTGCAAGGCCAGTGCCGCCGCCTTCGCGAACCTCGCGCGGATTGCCCGCGCCAACGGCTCCCGGGTCTACGTGATGGGCACGCACCAGGAGAGCCTCATGGATAACCGCATCGTCAACCGGGCCGAAGCCATCACGAGCGTGCGCATCAAGGCTGACGGGCACGTGCCGACCGGCATGGCCTACCTGATGGCGCAGCAGATCCAGCCCGGCTTCCGGTGGGTGATGGCCGGCGACGGTTTCCATCCCGATCGTGATCTCACGCTGCTGATGGCGGCCGTGACTTATCACGCCATCGAGAAAAAATGGCCGGAGCCGGTGGACGTTCCGCTGGCCTACCGGGCATTCGATCACAGCGTGAATTTCGGCGACGACGCATTGGGTTCGACCCAGAACACCCACATCGGGATGATTCGCGAAGTCGTGCCGGCCCGGCATCTGGCCGAAATCATCGAGGTCGGCAAAGCAACCATGAAGTGACGTCCAGAGAGTGCGCGTTCGCAGGTTCGCGCTCGCCGGCTGGCGAGGCACGCACTGCGCCCTGAACGCGACGCTCGTCTACCGTGGACGATGGCACCCCGCGCGGGAACGGTGCCCGTCTGCTTTTCCTCTCCCCCGCGCTGCAAGGCCCACCATGAACATCGACTTATACGGCACGCTCGTTGCCGCCTCACTCGTCCTGCTGCTCGGCGGGCGGCTCGTCACCGCGCTGCCGCTCTTGCGCCGCTGGACCATTCCAGAGCCGGTCGCCGGCGGTCTCGTCGTCGCGCTCATCCTGTTCGGGCTGCATTCCGGCGCGAACATCGACGTGAAGTTCGACACCCGCCTGCAAACGCCGCTCATGCTCGCCTTCTTCGCCACCATCGGCCTCAACGCGAATCTCTCGAGTCTGAAGATGGGCGGCCCAGTGCTCGTGCGCTTCCTCGCCGTGGTGATCGGGCTGCTCGTGCTGCAAAACGTGCTCGGCATCGGCATGTCGCTGTGGCTCGGCATCGATCCGCTCTTTGGTCTGCTCGGCGGCTCGATCACGCTGTCCGGCGGACACGGCACCGGCGCCGCGTGGGGCAGGGTCTTCAGCCAGAATCACGGCCTGTCTTCGGCCACGGAAGTCGCCATGGCGTGCGCCACGTTCGGGCTCGTCATGGGCGGCATTATCGGCGGGCCGGTCGCACAGCGGCTGCTCAACCGCATCGGCCACCGCGGCACGGCAGCCGGCGAAGCCGCCGCGCCCGACGCCTTCGCCTTCGAAGAACCGAATGCCGAACAGCCCACCACGCCCGCCGCATTCATCTACACGGTCACGCTCATCGCCATCAGTCTCGCCGCGGGCAGCACGATTTCGCATCTGCTTGCGGGCAGCGCGTTCGCATTGCCCACGTTCGTGTGCGTGCTGTTTGTCGGCGTGTTGCTCTCGAACGGGCTCGCGTACTTCGGCCGCCCGGTCGCCGAGCACGCGGTCGCGCTGATCGGCAACGTGAGCCTCGCGCTCTTTCTCGCGATGGCGCTCATGACGCTGCGCCTCTGGGATCTCAGCGCACTCGCGCTGCCGGTCTTCACGATCCTCGCCGCGCAGACGGTCCTCATGGTGCTCTACGCGATGTACGTCACGTTCCGCGCGATGGGCCGCGATTACAACGCAGCGGTGCTCGCCGCGGGTCACTGCGGCTTCGGCCTCGGCGCGACGCCCACCGCCATCGCGAACATGCAGGCGGTCACGGCGCGCTACGGCCACTCGCACGTCGCATTCCTCATCGTGCCGATGGTGGGCGCGTTCTTCATCGACGTCGTCAACGTCATCGTCATCAAGCTGTTTCTCGCGCTGCCGCTGTTCCACTGAAGGCCGCCGGGGCCGCCGTGCGTTTCGGATAGAATCAGTCGATTCGCCTCTCCGACGCGCACGCGGCCCGAACATGTCCCTTACCGCCTGGCTCTTCTTTCTTCCCGCGTGCTTCGCGCTCAACATGGCGCCGGGGCCGAACAACCTGCTGTCCATCAACGTGGCCGCACGCTACGGCTTCGCCCGCGCAGTGGTGGGCGGCATGGGACGGCTCGTGGCGTTCGCCGCGATGATCGCGCTCACCGCCGCGGGACTCGCGGTCGTGCTGCGCGCCTCCGAAACCTTCTTCCTGGTGATCAAGCTCGCGGGCGCCGCGTATCTGGTCTGGATCGCCATCCAGCTTTGGCGCAGCGATGCGGCGCCGGCCGGCATGACCCTCGAAGAAGACGCGTCGCTTGCGCGCATCGCGTGGCGCGAGTGCCTCGTGGCCGCGGGCAATCCGAAGGCGATCCTCGTTTTCACGGCGTTTCTGCCGCAATTCGTCAATGTGGCTAAACCCATGGGCCCGCAGTTCGCCGTGCTCGGCGCGAGTTTTCTCGTGCTCGAATGGATCGCCATTGCGCTCTACTCGCTCGCCGGTGTGTATCTCGGCCGCTGGCTCACGCGCCAGGCCGTGCGCCGCTGGTTCAATCGTTGCTGCGGCGCGTTTCTCGGCCTGATCGGCGTGAGTTTCCTGCTCGTGCGCCATCGCTGATCGCCACGCTCCATTCATAAGCTTTTGTTGATGGTTTTACCGACAAACTTTAACTGTCGTTAATCCACGCCTCCCCCTATGCTCGAACCATCGTCTGTCGATGCGGCGAGCGGCACGCTTTTTACCGCACGCTTTTTTTAAAGCATGTTCCGCGCGGCGACGGACAAGCGGTTTTCAACGTCACTGGGGTTTCAACATGAAGATCTGCATCTTTGGAGCGGGCGCGATAGGCGGCATGATGGGCGTGCAGCTCGCACGCGCGGGCGCCGACGTGAGTTTCATCGCGCGCGGCCCGCATCTCGCCGCCATGCGCGAGCACGGCGCGCGCCTTTTGATGGACGGCGAAGAATATGTCGCCGATGTGCGCTGCACCTCCGATCCGCGCGAACTCGGCGTGCAGGACGTCGTGATCATCACGCTCAAGGCGCATTCGGTGGCGGGCGTGATCGACGCCATGCAGCCGCTCATCGGCAAGCACACCGCCATCGTCACGGGCACGAACGGCATCCCTTATTGGTACTTCTATCGCCACGGCGGCCAGTTCGAGGGCACCCGGCTCGAAAGCATCGATCCGGACGGGTCGCAGTGGAATCGCCTCGGGCCCGAGCGCGCCATCGGCTGCGTGCTGTATCCGGCCGCCGAAATCGCCGCGCCCGGCGTGATCCGCCACGTGTACGGCAAGAAATTTCCGATCGGCGAGCCTTCGGGCGAGCGCACGCAGCGCATCGTGCAACTGCACGAGATCATGCAGGCCGCCGGGTTCGACGCGCCGATCCGCGAGAACATTCGCGACGAGATCTGGCTGAAGCTCTGGGGCAATCTCTGCTTCAACCCGATCAGCGCGCTCACGCACGGCACGCTCGACGTCATCACGAGCGATCCGGCCACCCGCAACGTCTCACGCACGATGATGCTGGAGGCCAAGCACATCGCCGAGAAGTTCGGCGTGCATTTCCGCGTGGACGTGGAGCGACGCATCGACGGCGCGGGCGCGGTGGGCGCGCACAAGACCTCGACGCTCGTCGACCTGGAAAACCGCAGGCCGATGGAAATCGATCCGCTCTTGACGGTCGTGCAGGAGATGGGCGTGCTCGTCGGCGAACCGACGCCCACCATCGACGTCGTGCTCGCCCTCGTCAAGCAGCGCGAACGCATGGCGCTGATGGCTGCGTGACGCCGCTGCGGTAACGGTGGCATAAACGAAAACGGACCACATCGTGGTCCGTTTTTTATTGCGCGAATATTGCGTGAAGCGAAACCGCATCGAATCGTCTAGCTCACGCTCGCCGGTTCATACGGTTGCGCGGACAACGACGTACACGCCGCCTCGCGCTTCGGCACGCCGGTTTGCGCGCCGCTCGACGCGTCCGCGGCGAACTGCGACCACGCAGCCTGAGCACACGGGCGCAGCGAACGATGGCGGCGGCGCACGAGCATCGTCGTCACATTGACGACCGGTTGCAGCACGCGCACCGCGAGCGAGCCCGCTGGCGCGGGCCAATGCCAGGCGGGATCGGCTGCATCGCGCGCCGCTATCGCGCCTGCGGACACGGGCAGCACGCCGATGCCGAGCCCAAGCTGCGCCATGCGCGCGACGCCCGCCGCGTGCGCGAACTCCTGCAGCGGCTTGCCTTCGGCACACAGCCCGGCCAGCACACGCACCACCGCATCACGGTAGCCCGCATCGCGATTGAGCGTGACAAGCGGCTCGCCCGCGAGATCGGCCCAGCGCAGCATGCCGTGCTGGGCGAGCGGGTGAAACGGCGGCAGCACCGCGCACAGCGGTGCCTCAGCGAGCGGCTGCACGTCGAGATTGCCGCATCCACCGGGCATGCCGGATACACCTGACGCAAGCGGCGGCGCGGCCTCGGCGATCACGCCGAAGTCCGCCTCGCCCTGCTCGACGGCCCGCAAAACGGCGGACTGCGGCAGATCCTCGAGCTGCAGCGTAAGCGACGGAAACGCAGCGGCGCAGCGCGCGAGCGCGGCAGGCACCCACGTCGACGACAACGCGGGATTGCTCGCCACGAGCACGACGCCGCTATGCGCCTGATTCGCTTCGCGCCCTTCGGCGAGCGCCATGTCGATTTCGTCGAGCAGTCGCCCGATGCGGCGCTCGAAGCCGCTGCCCGCGAGCGTGAGTTCGACGTTGCGCGTGGTGCGGTCGAACAGCTTCAACTCGACGGCCTCTTCGAGATCGCGCACGCAGCGGCTCACCGCCGACTGCGTGAGGCCGAACTCGCGCGCGGCGCGCGTGAAGCTGCGCGCCCGCGCGACCGCGACGAAGACCTTGAGTTGCTGGAGGGATACGTTCATCGCGTTTCCCGCGCCCTGTCTTATTCGCCGGTCTGATTGGACCACTGCGACAGGCCCGACGGCGCATCATCCGTGCGGGAAACCTGGTACGCGTCGCTTTGCTGCGTGAGCAGGCGGTGGCGCATCGGTGCGAGAACGAACTTGGCGCTGATACCCGCCGCAATCGTAATGATGGCGGCCACAACGAATACGGCGCTCCAGCCGCCCGTTGTCGAGAGGATCGACGCGATCGGCACGAGCAGCGATGCCGTGCCCTTCGCCGTGTACAGCGTGCCCGCATTGGCGGCGGCGAACTTGCTGCCGAAGGTATCGGCGCAGATCGCCGGGAAGATCGAGAAAATCTCGCCCCAGAACAGGAAGATGAGCGCGGCAAACGTCATGAACGCATAGGGGTTCGTGCCGAACCGCATCATGCCGAGCAGCGCAAGACCTTCGCCGACGAAAATGAAGAACATCGTGTTCTCACGGCCGATCTTGTCCGAAATAAAGCCACACAGCGGACGCGTGAAGCCGTTGCAGATGTTGTCGATCGAGAGCGTCAGCGTGAGCAGCGGCAGCGTCGCGCCGAACACGGTCATCGGCATTTTGGCGAGACCCCAGTCCTTGGCGATGGGGCCGATCTGGGCCGTCGCCATCAGGCCGCCCGCAGCGACGGCCACGAACGCGGCGTACATCACCCAGAACACCGGCTGCTTGATCATCTGCCCCGACGTGTAGTCGACGCGCGAGACGAGACGCCGTGGCGACGCGACGGTCGCGCGCGGCGCGGGCTTCACGAGCAGCAGCGCGAGCACGAAAATCGACACACCCTGCAGGATGCCGAAGAAAAAGAACGTGTGCTCGAAGCCCCGGCTCGCGATCATGTTCGCAATCGGAATCACGGTAACCGCTGCGCCCGCACCGAAGCCCGCAGCCGTGAGGCCCGCCGCGAGACCGCGACGATCCGGGAACCACTTGAGCGCATTACCGACGCACGTGCCATACACGCCGCCTGCGCCAATGCCCGCGACCGCGGACGAGACGTACAGCATCGGCAGCGTCGTCACGTACGAATTGAGGACCCACGAAAGGCCCGCGCAAACCGCGCCGACCGCCACGACCGGACGCGGACCGAACTTGTCGACCAGCCAGCCTTCGATCGGCACGAGCCAGGTCTCAGTCAGAATGAAGATCGAGAACGCCAGTTGAATCGACGCCACGCCCCACTGGTGCCGCGCGTGCATCGGCGCGACGAACAACGTCCATGCGTATTGCAGATTGGCCACGAGCGCCATGCACACCATGCCCACGACTAACTGAAACCAGCGGTTGGTCCAGAAGGGACCTGTCTCGCTCCTTTGACTGATTGCATTCATCTCGCTTGTCTCCACTTTCCATTCATGAGTGCCGGCGGAATTGCCGGCCTGCATAAATTGCTGCTTATAGTTTGCGATTGCGACCTGAAACTGCCTTTGATTCTTATTACACAGACAAAACCGATATTCGAATAAAAATCTGCCAACCCGCACGCGTTCGATTTAATGCGTCCTGTTCGTCACCGCTTTATTGCACAGGGGTTCGACCGCTTTATTGATACCTTGCTTGATACCTTGCGCTGCCGTGTTTTCCCTACCCCAGCGTTAACCCGCATGCTGTACGGACGGCATTCGGACTCCTTTCAATGCCATGCTAGGGTCATTGCTGAATTACTCACAATTAAAGTTTGTTATTATCAGGATTCAGATTCCTTTATGGATCGGTCATGACGATGCGAAACGCCACGCTGCGGCAGCTCAAGGTCTTCGAAACCGTCGCGCGCCACCTCAGTTTTTCGCGTGCCGCCGAGGAGCTGCATCTCACGCAGCCGGCCGTTTCCACGCAGGTCCGCCAGCTTGAGGAACATGCAGGACTGCCGCTCTTCGAACAGCTCGGCAAAAAGACCTACCTCACGCCGGCAGGCACCGAGATGCTTCACTACAGCCGCGCGATCATCCAGCAGTTCCACGAAGTCGACGAGGCCATGAGCCAGCTCAAAGGCGTCTCGGGCGGCAAGCTCAACGTCGCCGTGATCAGCGCGGGCGACTACTTCTTTCCGCGCCTGCTGGCCGAATTCACGCGCCGCTACAAGGGCGTTTCGCTCAACCTGCTCGTCTACAACCGCGAACAGTTGCTTCATCAACTGGCGACGAACCAGACCGATCTCGCCGTGATGGTGCGCCCGCCGCACGCGACCGACGCCATCAACGAGCCGTTTGCGCCGCATCCGTATGTGATCGTGGCAGCGCCCACGCACCCGCTCGCGCACAAGCGCGGCATCAAATTGAGCACGCTCGCCAACGAGGCGTTTATCGTGCGCGAGCGCGGCTCGGACACCTGGAACTCGATGGAAGAAGGGTTCGCGGGCAAGATTGCAAACCTGAAGATCGCCATGGAGATCAAAAGCACCGAGACGATCA
The DNA here is from genome assembly GCF_042655705.1 of Paraburkholderia denitrificans. Taxonomy (NCBI): domain Bacteria; kingdom Pseudomonadati; phylum Pseudomonadota; class Betaproteobacteria; order Burkholderiales; family Burkholderiaceae; genus Paraburkholderia; species Paraburkholderia denitrificans. The sequence goes on from NZ_JBHSMP010000036.1 coordinate 24,076, forward strand.
AGCAGGCTGTGATCGCGGGCATGGGGATCGCGTTCCTCTCCGCACACACCGTCAGCCTCGAACTGCAGGTCGGGCACCTGGTGGTGCTCGACGTCGAATCCTTTCCGGTCATGCTCAACTGGTACGTCGTGCACCGCAAAAACAAGCGCCTGCCGCCCGTCGCGCTCGCGTTCAAGCGCTTCCTCATGGAAGAAGGTGCGCAACTCATCGAAAGCATCACGCGCGTGTCGGAAAGCAGCCTTCATAAGTGAATCGCTATGGATCGGCGCGGATGCTTTAGTCATTCCTGATCCTTCGCCCGCTTTGGCTTCAAGCGGCCTGCTTGTTGCCCGCTAGTTACTCGCTTTTTGCCCGCTGGTTACTCGCTAGTTGCCTGCTTCGGGGCTGCCAGTGCGCACGCGCCGCAATGCGCGATAACGGCGGCGCTGCCGACGCGGCACGCCCTGCGGCACTTCACGTGCGATGCGTGCGGACCCGCCGGGTGGAGCGGCGCGCGCATAGAGACACTCGGGAGCAAACGCGCCGCTGCCGCACGCTTCGACCAGCAGTTCGTCGGGCACACCGGCAAAACTCAGCCTGAGCATGCTTGTGCCGATGGCCTGCTGCCCCGCATCCACGGCAGGCAGCAGAGCAAACCGTTCGATGCGCGGCCGCCGCGCCCGCGTCATGAGACGCGCGCCGAGCGCCATTCCGAGCACGCTCCCGGCAGCGAGCGCCGGAAGCGCGAAATCGTCGGCAACACCCGCCGTCGCAAAGTCGCAGCCGACTGCGATGCCAAGCAACAGCGCTGCGGCGTGCACGAGGCGGTCGCCGACGCTGAACGGTGCACGCGGACCTGCGCGCGCTCCTGCATGTGCCGCGCCACACACCGCGCTCGCGGCGGCGCCGAGCAGCAGCGAGCCCAGCACCACCGCCAGATAGCTCGCCGCACGTTGTTCGAACAACCCGGATTCCGGTTGCGCGAGAAACCATCCGATACCGCTGCCGAGCGCCGCCAGCCCCACAACGCACCCCGCCACGGCAATCAAGCGAACGCGCACGCCGGGATCCAGCCGCATACCGAGCCACGATCCGGCGAATGTGCCCGCCTCGACCGCAGCCACCGCAGCGGCGGCATGGGTCACCCCAAACGCGATCAAGCCGGGCAGCACGGCAAGTAGTAGTGCATAGCAGATGGCCGCAGCGACATGTGGCTCGCGCAACGCTTTCCTGCACCGCACACTGCCGTACGCGACGCGTGCGGCGGCTGGCATGCCCCGCGCCCACGGCGGAGCCAGCGCCGCCAGTTGTGCAAGTGCACAAATCGCACAGGCGTAAAGCAGGCCGCCGCCCAACCACGCGATGTCGCCAGCCAGTTGCGTTCGCATCGGTTCTCCTCGCGCCCGGATGTCACGCCGCGCGCGTCGTCAGTGCTCTCGGGGACTTCGGTTTCTTCCCGGTTCCTTCGGTACCTTCACGCCGCGCTTTGGGCAGCGGTGTCCGGCACGCCTTCGGCTCGCTCCGTCGCGAGTATGTTGCTCAGCGTGCCGATGCCCTCGATCGCGATCTCGACCGTTGCGCCCGCACCGATCGAGCCGACGCCGAGCGAGGTCCCGCAGGCAATCACATCACCCGCTTCGAGCGTCAGATCCTGCGAAATCAGGCTCACCTGCTGAGCGGGCGTGAACACCATGTCGTCGAGCGGATAGTTCTGGCGTTCGCCCCCATCTAGCCGCGTCACCACGCGCGCGCTGCGCCAGTCGAAGCCGGAGACGATAGCCGGGCCGATGCAACAGAACGTATCGAAACCCTTCGCGCGGCACCATTGCGGGAAGTGCGGATTTTCAGTGAGCAGGCCGGCCGCGGTGACGTCGTTGACAATCGTATAGCCGAAGATCGAAGACTGCGCCTCTTCCTCGCTCACATTGCTACAGCGCTTGCCGATCACGATGCCCAGCTCGCCTTCGAAGGCGATCTTTCCCGCGTAGTGCGCAGGACGAAGGATTGGCGTATCCGACCCGATCACCGAGCCAGCCGGCTTCAACAGAAAAAGTGGGTGCGTGGGCACCGGTTTTTCGAGCTTTGCGGCGAGTGCGTGAAAGTTGTTCCATAGCGCAACCACCTTGCCGGGCGCGCAAGGCGCGAGCGGGCTGAGCGTACGCAACGGCAGCACCGCGCCGGTCGGCACGAGCTGATCGAGGCCCGCGTATTCGTGCAGATATCCATTCTCGACGCGGCCGAACACGATCCCGCCGTCAGGCGCCATCAAGCGCATCCAGGTGTTCATGCTTCGCTCCATCGTTGCCGCGCGCAGACTTCCGGCGCGCGGATAGTCACATTCACAGTCACATTCATTCAGGCGGGCGTCGTGCGACGCCCGCCTGTGCACTGCGTTCAGATCGCGCCGGCTGCACGCAGCGAACGGATATCGTCGTGCGAGTAGCCGAATTCGGCGAGCACTTCATCGGTGTGCTCGCCGAGCAGCGGCGAGCGCGTCACTTCGGTGGGACTGTCCGAGAGCTTGATTGGATTACCGACCGTGAGGTATTTGCCGCGGACCGGATGCTCAACCTCGACGATCGTGCCGCTCGTGCGCAACGACTCGTCCGAGGCGATCTCCTTCATCGAGAGAATCGGGCCGCACGGAATATCGTAGCGATTGAGCACGGCCATTGCGTCGAATTTCGAGCGGCTCATCGTCCACCGCTCGATCTCGGCGAAGATCTCCTTGAGATGCGGCAGCCGCGAATTGGGCGTTGCGTAGCGCGGATCGCCAATCCATTCCTCGCGGCCGATCAGCTTGCAGATCCGTTCCCACACGGGCGCTTGAGCGATGAAGTAGATATAGGCGTTCGGATCGGTCTCCCAGCCCTTGCACTTGAGAATCCAGCCCGGCTGGCCGCCACCCGATGCATTGCCGGCGCGCGGCACGGCTTCGCCAAAATCGTCGTTCGGATATTGCGGATACTCCTTCATCACGCCGGTGCGATCGAGCCGCTGCTGGTCGCGCAACTTCACGCGGCACAGGTTGAGCACGCCGTCCTGCATCGCGGCGAGCACCTTTTGTCCGCGCCCGGTGTGCTCGCGCTGGAACAGCGCCGTGACGATGCCGAGCGCGAGATGCAGCCCGGTGCCGCTGTCGCCGATCTGCGCACCGGTCACGACGGGCGGGCCATCGTCGAAGCCGGTCGTCGAGGCCGCGCCGCCCACGCATTGCGCGACGTTCTCATAGACCTTGCAGTCCTCGTACGGCCCCGGGCCGAAGCCCTTCACCGATGCGACGATCATGCGCGGATTCAGCGTCTGGATACGCTCCCAGCTAAAACCCATGCGCTCGAGCGCGCCGGGCGCGAAGTTCTCCACGAGTACGTCGCAGTCGCGGATCATGCGTTCGAGTACCCGCTTGCCGTGCGGATTCTTGGTGTCGAGCGTGACCGAGCGCTTGTTGCCGTTGAGCATCGTGAAGTAGAGGCTGTCTGCGTCCGGAATGTCACGCAGTTGCTCGCGGGTGATGTCGCCAGCGCCAACGCGCTCCACCTTGATGACGTCGGCGCCGAACCATGCGAGCAGTTGCGTGCACGTCGGACCCGACTGTACGTGCGTGAAATCGAGGATCCGCACGCCATCCAATGCCTTGCCCATGTCATGTCTCCTTATTAGTAGTCGTGGCCGGGCGTGTTTTCGAAAATCGGTGGGAACTGCGGCCGCGTCAGCGTTCGCATGGGAGCGACGGAAGCCTGCGCCGTTTGACAATACGGTATGTGATATATCAATGCCACGCAAGAGCGGGATTATCCGTGGCAGGATGCGTGTGGAATCGCCTCAAAACCCCGTCCAGCATCGATTTACGTGAATTCCGGGCTCATTGCTGCGGCGCGTGCGCGGGAAAACCCCGAGGCTCAGAGCAGCGCGGTGCACTGGATTCAGTGCACGAGATACATACGGGCGAGATACACAAGGCTCGGCGATATGCAGGCGAGCCGCGCATCACTTTCTTGAAAATGAAAAAGTTGATGCGCATAAAGCTTTGCCCCACCGGGCGTTAGAACGTGTCGCGCGGTAAACGCAAAACGGGAGGCCGTGGAGCCTCCCGTTTCGCAGATAACAACGTTGCCTGCGCTACGCCGTCCCGGTCAATCGAGGAAGTCGCAATGCTTCTCGACGTAGGTGGCGAGATCGAGCGAATGCTGGCGCACGAGTCGCTCCGCCAGTTCGGTGTCGCGCTTTTCGAGTGCCTCGATGATCCGCAGGTGGTCGACGATCGAGCGCGACGCGCGATCGCTCTGCGAAATCGTCATGCGCCGGATCGCGCGCACATGCACGAAGATGTTCTTGATCGTCTCAAGGATCAGTTGCGACTTCGAAAGCTCGACGATCGCCTGATGAAACGCGATGTTGGCATCCGAATACTCGGCAATATGCTCCGCCGGCGTGCTGTCGCGGAAATTGTCGAACATGTGGCGCAGATTCGCGATTTCCTCGTCGGTGGCATAGATCGTCGCAAGCCGCGCAGCCATGCTTTCGAGCGCGGCCCACATCTGGATCATCTCGACGATCTCGCGCTTGCTCTTGCGCACGATATAAATGCCGCGGCGCGGCACCATGCGCAGGAAGCCTTCCTGTTCGAGCAGCGTCATCGCCTCGCGCACCGGCGTACGGCTGACGCCGAGCGTCTCGCTGAGCACGCGCTCGTCGAGCCGTATTTCCTCGCGTGACTGGTAGATGTCGGCGTCCGCGATGGCCTGACGCAGCATCGCGTACGCCTGATCGCGCAGGCTCAGCGTCGCGTTGATAGGCTGCAACGCGAGCTGGAGCGGCGCGGGGGAAGGATGGGCTACAGCTTCAGTTTGAAGTTCTGACGACATTCATTGCCTCTTTACGGAACTGCGGACGATACGCCGGCTGCTTTGCAACCAGCGCCTCGCCCAGACCGACAAACCGGCCGTGTTCCGCTGCCGCTTCGACGGCCGACTTCGGTAGCCATTTGGCGATCAGAACGGTGGCGGCGGCGCCTAACCCCAAGACAGATGCGCTGAAGAGCGCGAGAGAGACGAAATCCATTTGAAGCTCCATCAGATTGAGTGATCGAATGGCTCAATCATATGCTGCGTCGCGACAAAAGGCAATATTCTGTATGTGATATATCACATACCATCCAGATATCGTCGTTTGTCTGCAACACGTGCTTCAATGGGTGCTCAACCGTCGGGTTTGCGGCCAGCCCACGCGGGCCGGATTTGACGCTAAAGAGTCAATCCTAGATAGAAATCGGCCCCTACGGCAAGAGGGAGTAGCGGTCCGGACAACCGAACATACACACGAACGACTGGCGGACGCACAGGCGCGTGCCGTTCACCCGATGCAGAACGCCGGGTGAGCCGCTTACTGGGCGCACCCGGCGTCGGGGGAAAAACCGGCCATATCAGAACTTGTGGCGCAAGCCGAAATTCACGATCGCCTGCGTGTTCGTGCCCGAGTAGCCATACGAGCCAATCGACGCTTCGGCCGGCATCGAGCCGCCCAGACCGTCGCCCGTTTCGCCGCTTGCGTGCTGCCAGGCCGCCGTCATGTAAAGGTCGGTGCGCTTCGACAGGCTGTAGTCCGCGCCGATCGACACCTGGTGGTAGTTCGCCGACGTATCGCCGTTCGCCCGCGTGTAGCTGTAGCCGACGCCGAGCAGCAGCGCCGGGTTCAGCTGGTAATTCACGAAGCCCTGCCCGGTGTTGTATTTCTGGGTGTTGCGGAATACCGAACTGGCGTCCGGCGCGTACCGCGCATTGCTGTAACCGAGTCCCATCGTGAACGGGCCGATGATGTACTGCGCCGCCGCCCGCGCGATCGCGAGCGAGTGCGCCGCTGCGTAACCGGCGTTGATCGGGCCGTCGAAGGGGCCGTCCGAGGTGCTGATCCAGGTCTCGCGGATGCCGAGCGCAGCCTGGTTGTTCGCCGCGTAGAAGTAGCCGCCCGCGAGGCTGAGCGGGCCGCTGGTCCAGGCCACGGCGGCCGCGTACGACTGCTCGGAGCCCGTCGAGCCGGCCACACCGCCAAAGGCGTACATGGCCGAGGCCCGTAGACCGTTCCACATCGGCGTCGTGTATTTGACGGCGTTGTTCACGCGGAAGCTGTTGTCGTAGTTGTCGACGTCGCCCGGGGTCGCGAAAACCGATCCGAAGTAGTTATCCGCGGTAATCCCCTGAACCAGATCGACCAGCGGGTCGTACTGGCGGCCGAGTGTGAGCGAGCCGTACTGCTCGGCAGTCAATCCGACATAGGCCTGGCGCCCGAACAGGCGGCCGCCCTGCCCGAGCGTGCCTGTCGACGGATTGAAGCCGTTCTCCAACTGGAAGATCGCCTTGAGACCGCCGCCGAGATCCTCGGCGCCTTTCAGGCCCCAGCGCGACCCCGAGAGGTTGCCGAAACTGGTGTTGCCAAGCGACCACTGATTCGCGTTGCCGTTGGCGTGGTTGATGAAGGTGATCGATGTATCGATGGTGCCGTACAGCGTCACGCTGGTCTGCGCATGGGCCAAACCTGCGGCACAAAGCGCCGACAGCGAAAGAGATGTCAGGGCGAGTCGGTTCACGTTATTCTCCCGGCACAGTAAAACATCACTTGGCTAAACCAGACTAACTCTCCCGGACGGCGAAGTAAAAGAATTAAAAAAGGTGTCTCAAATTGTTAACAGCGGCCCGTGGCTTTATGCAGATGTTTTAAAAATGATTGCATCGGCAAACAAATTCATTGCGCCTGCGGATCTGCCATACCCGGGCCTGACGTGCGCCAGACTCCCGCCAGCCCTCCGCTAAACGGGCATTCCGGCGCGGCTTAGTTAGCTACGTACTGCAAACATCCACACGGCCCTTAATCGAATAACAATACTCAGAAGAAGCATGCGTCGCCATATACGCGAACCGGCGATTTTTATTTTCAAACGTCCGTTTTAAACCACATCCGTCTGTGGTGCGACGCATTATCGCGCGGGCCACCCGCGCTCCCTTGATCGAACACCGATTTACCGTTCTTTTTCCCTGGATTGTCAACCGCCTTGCGCTCCGAAGCGTTTCCTGACTTTACCGGCCATTTACCAAACCATTACGTTTCGCCACGCCGCCTCTTGCAAAGCCATCTCACCCCTGCGAAGCACGACGTATAAACCGCGATGTCCGCTCCGGGCAATCCGTTGTGCCACAACGACCGCACCGAAGCATTGTCAGAACAATCCATGCCCCACTCGCAATCCTCGCGCCTGATGCGTGTTGCCGCCGCACTAAAGCGCCGCGCAGAAGCCCTGCACCTGCAGCGCTTCGTCGCACCGGCGTTCGCGCTCGGCATCGGCGCGCTGCTGCTCGTGGTGTTCCAGCACCTGTCGCAGTCCGTCGATTACCGGTCGGTGATCCGTCACCTCTGGAATCTGACCCCGTCCGAATGGATGGGCGCAGTCGGCGCCACGGCCTTGAGCTTTGTCGCGCTCGTCGGGCGCGATGCGGTCGGGCTGCGCTACCTCGGCGCGCGCGTGCCGCGCGGCGCGCTCTGGGTCGGCGCCATCGCCGGATCGGCGCTCGGCAACGTCACCGGCTTCGGCGCGCTCACGGGCGGCGCCGTGCGCTGCCGCGTCTACGGCGGCTCGGGCGTGAACGCCGCACAGATCGGCCGCATGACCGTATTCACGAGCGCCACGCTTGCGTTCGCACTCACGTTGATGACGGCGCTCGGCATGGCCGGCGCCGCCGGCACGCTCTCCGGCATGCTGCACCTCGCCCCGGAGAAGCTGCGCTGGATCGGCGGCGCGCTCCTCGCGTTCGGCGCCGCGCTGATCGTTGCATGCCCCACGAAGTCGCGCGAAATCGAGCCGTTCGGACGCGCCTGGCTGCGTTTTGCCGTGCCCGCGCGGCGCGACCTCGTCGCGCAGTTGCTGCTCGCCGCGCTCGACGTCGTGGGCGCCGGGCTCGCGCTCTGGTCGGTGATGCCGCACGCGCAAGTCGCACTGATCGATTTCCTGACCGTCTATAGCGCCGCGATGCTGCTCGGCCTGATCGGCCACACGCCCGGCGGCATCGGCGTGTTCGAGGCCGCGATGGTCTTCGCGCTCGGCTCCGCCGTGCCCGGCTCGCAGGTGCTTGCCGCGCTGCTGGCCTATCGCGCGATCTACTTCGGTGCGCCGCTGATCCTCTCGGCCGCGCTGCTCGCCGCTTTCGAGGGCCGCGCACTCGCGCGTCCGCTCGGCGTGCGCCTCGCGGACGTAGGAGTGCGCGGCGCGAGCGGCGTCTCGCAACTCGCCCCGCTCTTCCTCGCCGTCGTCACGTTCGTGACGGGCGGCATGCTCGTGATCTCGGGCGCGACGCCCGCTTTCACGCACCGCATCGCGCTGCTGCAAACCGTGCTGCCGCTCTGGGTGCTCGAAAGCTCGCAACTGCTCGGCAGCCTGTTCGGCGTGCTGCTGCTGTTCGTCGCGCGCGGGCTGCTGCGCCGCCTCGACGCGGCCTGGTGGCTCGCGCTCATGATCGCCGTCACCAACTTCGTGCTGTCGCTCGCGAAGGGTCTCGCGTTCGTCGAAGCGGGCATGCTGTGCGTGCTGATCGTGCTGCTCTTCGCCACGCGGCACCGCTTCAACCGCCGTTCGTCGCTGTTCGCCGAGCCCTTCACGACCGGCTGGCTCACCTCCGTGGGCTGCGTGATCGCGCTAGCGGTCTGGGTGCTGCTGTTCGCCTTCCGCGACGTGCAGTACTCGCACAATCTGTGGTGGCAGTTCGCCTTCGACGGACGCGCCCCGCGCGCGCTGCGCGCGACCCTCGGCGCGAGCATGTTCGCCGCCGCGCTCGCGGCGCGGCAACTGCTGCGTCCGGCGGCAGGCCGCTTCGTGATGCCCGCGAGCGAAGATCTCGCTGAAGCGGCACGCATCGTACGCGCGCAGGAACGCAGCGACGCCGGTCTCGCGCTCATGGGCGACAAGAGCTTCCTGTTCACAGCCGGGCGCAATGCCTTCCTGATGTACGCCAAGCGCGGCCGCACATGGGCTGCGCTGCACGACCCCGTCGGCCCGCGCGAGGAATGGCCCGCGCTTGTTCGCGAGTTCGTTGCGCTCGCACACGCCCACGGAGGACGCGCCGCATTCTACCAGGTGCGCGCCGACGCGCTGCCGCTCTATCTCGACGCCGGTCTCACGCTGATGAAGCTCGGCGAAGAAGCGCGCGTGATGCTCGGCGAGTTCGACCTCAAGGGTTCGCAGCGCGCGCATCTGCGCTACGCGCTCAAGCGCGGCGAACGCGACGGCTTCACGATCGAGCACATCGACGGCGCGCAGATGGACGCCCATCTGCCGACGCTGCGCGCGATCTCCGACGCCTGGCTCGACAGCCGCGACGCACGCGAAAAGAGCTTCTCGGTGGCCGCCTTCGACGACGACTATCTCGCCGCACAGTCGGCGCTGCTCGTGCGCCAGCACGGCGAGCCGCTCGCGTTCGTCACGTTCATGACGACCGACCTCAATACCGAGGCAACGGTCGGCGTGATGCGTCATCTGCCCGATGCGTCGTCGTACACGATGGAATATCTGTTCACGCAGCTCGCGCTGCATCTGAAGGCCGCGGGTTACGAGACGCTGTCGCTCGGCATGGCGCCGCTCTCGGGCATGGGCGCCACGCCGCTTGCCTCGCCGTGGCATCGCCTCGCCGGACTGATCTGGCGTTTCGGCGGCCGGTTCTACAACTTCCGGGGCCTGCGCGGCTTCAAGAACAAGTTTTCGCCGCGCTGGGAACCGCGCTATCTGGCCGCGTCGGGCTCGATCAGCGTCTTCATCACACTCGCCGATCTTTCACTGCTGGCTGGAGGCAGTCGTTCATGACCATTCGATTTCCGGCGCTGCCGCGCGTTATCGCCGCCTGCGCCACCAGCGCCGCCCTGCTCGCCTGCGTGGCGGCGCAGGCGGCCATCAACACGGCTTCAACGCCGGTCACGAACGTGCCCGGCGGCCGCTACGGCGACGTCGCGGTCACGAAGCCGTCCGGCCCCATGCGCGGCTTCGCCGTGCTGTTCTCGGCGGGCGAGCATTGGGCGAGCGACGACCAGGCGCGCGCCGATGCCCTCGCGAAGCACGGCGCAATGGTCGTGGGCGTGGACACGTCGCGCTATGCGGCGAACCTCGCCGCCGTGAAAACCGAGACCTGCCACAAGCTCTATAGCGACGCCGAAGCGATCGGCCATCAACTGGAGCGTCAACAGGAATCGAGCCAGTATTTCGCGCCGATTGCCATCGGCAGCGGCGAAGGCGCGCTGATCGCCGCGCGCATGCTCTCGCAGGCGCCCGCGAACACGCTCGCAGGCGCGATCTCGCTCGACCCCGCCGCGCGGCTCGACGCGCGCTTCGCTCCGTGCGCAGCCGATCCGAAACTGAGCCGCGGCACGGGCCTGCCCGGCTTCTTCGAGCAAGGCGTCACGAGCGGCGGCGCACGTGCTCCGGCAGTCGCGGGCGCGGGCATGGCAACGCCGCACGTTTTCGCGCCGAACCTCACGGGCGCCGACAAGCTCGTCTCGCTGGCCGCGCCGCATCTGCGTGTCGTGACCGAAAGCGAGGAGGACATCTCCGATCTGCCACTGGTCGAATTGCCTGCCGCGAAGCCGACCGACATGCTCGCCATCGTGATTTCTGGCGACGGCGGCTGGCGCGATCTCGACAAGACCATTGCGGAGGCGTTGCAGAAGAACGGCATCGCCGTGGTCGGCTGGGATTCGCTGCGCTACTTCTGGAAAGAGAAGCCGCCCGCGCAGACGAGCCACGATCTCGCGCGCGTGATCAAGGCCTATGCCGCGCACTGGCACGCGAAGCACATTGCGCTCGTGGGCTATTCGTTCGGCGCGGATGTCATGCCGTTCGCCTATAACCGCCTGCCCGACGCGCTGCGCGCGAAGGTGTCGTACATGTCGCTGCTCGGCTTTGCGCCCGACGCCGATTTCCAGATCCGCGTGACGGGCTGGCTCGGCATGCCCGCGAGCGATTCGGCGCTGCCCGTGCGGCCTGAACTGGCGAAGGTGCCGCCTGCAATCGTGCAATGCGTCTACGGCGCGGACGAGAAGGACACGCTCTGCCCGGCGCTCGTGAACACGGGGATCGACGTCGTCAAGACGAACGGCAGCCACCACTTCGACGGCGATTACAACGCGCTTGCCACGAGAATCATCGACGGCTGGAAGAAGGAAATCGCGGCACGCGGTTAGTCATGCGCGCAGCGCGATCGGGAACCACGGATCGCGCCGCGCCGCACACAGCATCAAATATCGAAGTACAGGTAAAACTCCCATGGATGCGGGCGCAACCGGATCGCATCCAGTTCGTGCACGCGCTTGTATTCCAGCCACGTATCGATCACGTCTTCGGTAAAGACATCGCCCTTGCGCAGGAATTCGTTGTCGGCTTCGAGCGCATTCAACGATTCGTCGAGCGAACCCGGCACCTGGCGGACGTTCTTCGCCTGCTCGGGCGGCAGGTCGTAAATGTTGACGTCGAGCGGATCGCCCGGGTCCGTCTTGTTTTCGATGCCGTCGAGCCCGGCCATCAGCATCGCCGAAAACGCGAGGTACGCATTGGCCGAGGGATCGGGACAACGGAATTCGACGCGCCGTGCGTTCGGCGAATCGGAGTACATCGGAATGCGCGCGGCTGCCGAGCGGTTGCGCTGCGACATCGCAAGATTCACCGGCGCTTCGTAGCCGGGAACGAGGCGCTTATAGGAATTCGTTGTTGGCGCACAGAACGCCATCAGCGCCGGAGCATGCTTGAGCAGGCCGCCAATGTACCAGCGGCAGAGGTTCGATGTGAGCGCCCAGCCGTGCGCGTCGTAGAACAGATTCTCTTTGTCTTTCCACAGGCTCTGGTGGCAGTGCATGCCGCTCGCGTTGTCGGCGAATAGCGGCTTCGGCATGAAGGTCGCCACCTTGCCTTTGCTGCGCGCCACGTTCTTGCAGATGTATTTGTAGATCATCACGTTGTCGGCCATCCGCTTGAGCGTGGCAAAGCGCATGTCGATTTCGTTCTGTCCCGCGGTGGCCACCTCGTGGTGATGCACTTCCACCTGCACGCCGGCCTGTTGCAGCATCAGCACGATGGTCGAGCGGATGTCCTGCAGCGTATCGTGCGGCGGCACCGGGAAATAGCCTTCCTTGAAGCGCGGCTTGTAGCCGAGATTGCCGCCGCCATACGCGCCTTCGTCACGGCCGCTGTTCCAGTCCCCTTCGGCGGATTCGACAAAGTAGTAGCCGCTGTGCGCATCCTGCCCGAAGCGGATCGAATCGAAGATAAAGAATTCGAGTTCGGGACCGAAGTAGCAGGTCGTCGCAAGGCCGGTCTGCCGCAAATAATCCTCGGCCTTCTTCGCAACGTAACGCGGATCGCGCGAATACGGCTGATGCAGCACAGGATCGACCACGTCGCAGATCAACGAGAGCGTGGGCGTCTCGCTCACGGGGTCGATGAACGCGGTGGTCGGATCCGGCTTTAAAAGCATGTCGGATTCCTGAATCTCCTGAAATCCGCGAATCGACGATCCGTCGAAACCAATCCCGTCTTCGAAAAGACCTTCGTGCACCTCGGGCAACGTGATGGAGAAGTGCTGCCAGAGGCCGGGCAGATCAGTGAACTTGAGATCGACAATCTGGATCTCGCGTTCGCGCAGCAGCTTGATGACCTGCTGCGGCGTTTCGGGACGTGCGACGCGATAACTGCCGGCGTCGACGGATACGCTGAGCGGCGAGGCACCGTGAGGACTGGACATGGGCTTTCTCCCGGTTTGACTACTGATCGTGTGCGAGCGCCTGGAGACGGGCGTCGCCCGCGTCTTTCGCCGCGCGCTGCGTGGTGTAGCTTTCTTCGGATACCAGCGAGCGCCGGACCTCGCGCGCGTCGAAGTCGACCAGTGTAATGACCCACACCCAGCCGCCAATCTGTTCGGCGGTTTGCACGGATGCGCGTACGTCGCCTTTGCCTTGAGCGTTCATCTGACCTCCGCAAAATCGGCAGGAAACCGATCACAGGTAGCATCGCCCGTACCCAGGACGTGCGGAACACGGGCAATGCAGTTGACGGTCGGCGAATCAGGACAGCTTGCCGATGATCGCGCCCATTTCGCTCTTGGTGAAAGCGCGTAGCGTTTGCGTGCGGACGTTGCCCGCCGAGCCGAGCGCGAGGCCGAATGCAGTCAGCGACTGCTCGTCCGTCGCTTCGACGATGGCCACAATGTCGTAGTGGCCCAGCGTCCAGTAGACCTCTTTCATTTCACAGCCGAAGCCGCGCGCGATTTCCTCGACCTGGCTTGCCCGTTGCGGGCTGTTCTTGATGGTGCGGATTCCCTGATCGGTGAATTGTGCGAGCACTACATACGTTGCCATGACGATCCCCCTTTACGAGTGAACGTGTCGGGATGCGCGCGCAGTGTCTTACGATGCGCCGGACGCTATCGCAAGCCGGCAGCGTGCGCCATTTCATTTTAGGCAACGCGAACGGACATACCACCGCTCTCTACGCATCTCACACAATCCGCAGACGAAAAAAAACGCCAGCGCAGAGGCTGGCGTCTCATCCACCGGACGGAAGATTTCAGCAGCGCTTATGCGACCGCCGTGGCCGCCTTCGCGTCCTCTTCCTGCTCCGCCGACGAGCGGATCAGATATTCGAACGCACCGAGCGATGCCTTGGCGCCTTCGCCGACGGCGATCACGATCTGCTTGAACGGCACCGTCGTCACGTCGCCCGCGGCGAATACGCCCGGAACCGACGTCTGACCTTTCGCGTCGATTTCAATCTCGCCGTGCTTCGACAGCGCGACCGTGCCCTTGAGCCATTCGGTATTCGGCACGAGGCCGATCTGCACGAACACGCCTTCCAGTTCGAGGTCATGCTTCACCTCCGTCGCACGGTCGAGATACGCGAGGCCCGTCACCTTCTGGCCGTCGCCGATGATTTCAGTGGTCTGCGCGCTCACATGCACGGTAACGTTCGGCAGGCTGCGCAGCTTGCGTTGCAACACTTCGTCCGCACGCAGTTGCGCGCCGAATTCGAGCAGCGTCACGTGGCTCACGATGCCCGCGAGGTCGATGGCCGCCTCGACGCCGGAATTGCCGCCGCCGATCACCGCCACGCGCTTGCCCTTGAAGAGCGGACCGTCGCAGTGCGGGCAGTACGCCACGCCCTTGTTGCGGTATTCCTGTTCGCCCGGCACATTGACGTTGCGCCAGCGCGCGCCCGTCGCGAGCACCACGCTCTTTGCGCGCAGCGTCGCACCGCTCGCGGTGCGGATCTCGATTGCCTTGTCGCCCGGCACGAGCGCCTCGGCGCGCTGGAGATTCATGATGTCGACGTCATAGGCGCGCACGTGCTGCTCCAGCGCCGCTGCGAATTTCGGCCCTTCCGTTTCCGGTACCGAGACGAAGTTCTCGATTGCCATCGTGTCGAGCACCTGGCCGCCGAAGCGTTCGGCCAGCACGCCGGTGCGAATGCCCTTGCGCGCCGCGTAGATCGCTGCCGCCGCGCCAGCGGGTCCGCCGCCGACGATCAGCATGTCGAAAATGTCCTTCGCATCGAGCTTCTCGGCTGCGCGAGCGGTCGCGCCGGTATCGAGCTTCGCGAGAATTTCTTCGACGCCCATGCGGCCCTGGCCAAACACTTCGCCGTTCAGATACATCGTCGGCACGGCCATGATCTGGCGCTGCTCGATTTCATCCTGGAACAGCGCGCCGTCGATCGTGACGATCTTCACGTTCGGGTTGAGCGTCGCCATCGCGTTGAGCGACTGCACGACTTCCGGGCAGTTCTGGCACGACAGCGACATATAGACTTCGAACGAGAACACGCCGTCGAGCGCGCGCACCTGTTCGATCACGTCGTTTTCGAGCTTCACCGGATGACCGCCCACCTGCAGCAGCGCGAGGACGAGCGACGTGAACTCATGGCCCATCGGAATGCCTGCGAACGCAACCTTGACGTCCACATTCGCACGCCTGATTTCGAACGAAGGCACGCGCGCGTCGCCCGTTGCGGCGCCACGGCGTTCTTCATAACGGATGCGATCGGACAGTGAAGCGATGTCCTGCAGGAGCCCCTGCAGTTCCTGCGACTTCTCGCCATCGTCGAGGTACGCAACGATCTCGAGCGACTGCGTGATCTTTTCCAGGTAGCTTTTAAGTTGAGTCTTGAGATTGGCGTCGAGCATGGCGATTTCCGGCGGAGGATGAAGCAGGGAGGGGAATGCCTGATAAGGCGTCCGGGCCGCAAGCCGCGAAGGCGCGGCCCGGAGGTGATACAGCCGTCGCCGCCGCGATGGCCGCTCAGGCTTTACTGCTTGTTTTACGGCTTGTGAAGCGCTTAGATCTTGCCGACGAGGTCGAGCGACGGCTTCAGCGTTTCAGCGCCCGGCGTCCACTTGGCGGGGCAGACTTCGCCCGGGTGCGACGCGACGTATTGCGCAGCCTGCACCTTGCGCAGCAGTTCCTTTGCGTCACGGCCGATGCCGTTGTCGTGGATTTCGCACAGCTTGATGTCGCCTTGCGGGTTGATCACGAACGTGCCGCGCAGTGCGAGGCCTTCTTCTTCGATCATCACTTCGAAGTTGCGCGTGATCGCGCCGGTCGGGTCACCCACGAGCGGGTACTTGATCTTGGCGATCGTGTCCGACGTGTCGTGCCATGCCTTGTGCGTGAAGTGCGTGTCGGTCGAGACGCCGTAGATTTCGACGCCCAGCTTCTGGAATTCAGCGTAGTGATCGGCCAGATCGCCCAGTTCCGTCGGGCACACGAACGTGAAGTCGGCCGGGTAGAACACGACTACAGACCACTTGCCCTTGAAGTTCTCTTCCGAGACCGGAACGAACTCGCCATTGTGATAAGCGGTGGCCTTGAACGGCTTGACTTGCGTGTTGATGAGAGACATGCGTTGCTTCCTCGCTCTGGGTTGGAATGGGTTGGAAAAGGTATGGGCACAATTTACGTGAATCGGACCCGTTTGATAAATTGGTTGCTTTGATCGCGGGTATTGGGAATTGCTATCGGCCTTCGAAACGACCGCTATCACCGTGACCGTACACGCGAACCGCAATGGGTGCGCGCAACAGGTGTGAGCAACCAACGGGGCGTGAGGATACAACGAAACTGCGACACTACGCCCCATTGCCCCGCTTATTTTCTGGAAATTCCGCTTGCATGCCCGGCGCATCGTGCAGCGACCGCGCGCCGCCGCATCAAAGCGCGCCGCCGCGCGCGGTCGCTGCACGCGCCGTGAGACGCTCTCGCAGAAATTGCGTAAACGCGCGGATCGTCACAGAACTTTCGCGATGCCGCGGATAAACCGCATGCAGCGCGACGGGCGGCGCAATGAACGGCGTGAGCACTTCGACCAATAGCCCCGCATCGACCGATCCCGCGACGATGAAGTCCGGCAGATACGCAATGCCGAGTCCGGCGATAGCCGAGTCGCGGATCACTTCGCCGTTGTTGGCCCGCAGCGGGCCTTGCACATCGACTGACGTCTCCACGCCGTCGACAACGAAGGCCCACGCGGCGCGCCCTTGCTGCCCGTATGGCAAGCATGCGTGCTGCGCGAGATCGGCGGGCGTAGCGGGTGCCTGGCGACGGCGACGGTAACCGGGACTGCAGCACGCGATCATGCGTACGTCGATAAGCTTTTGCGCGACGAGCGTCGAATCCTGCAAACGCCCGATACGCAGCGCCATGTCGAATCCCTCGCCGATCACGTCGACCGTGCGGTCGCTCAGATCCATGTCGAAGCGCACATCTGGATGCGCGCGCAAGAATTCGGCGACGAGCGGCGACAGATGCACCATGCCGAACGACATCGGCGCACTCACTTTCAGCAGCCCGCGCGGCTCGGTGCGGCGTGCGGACATGGCGCGTTCGGCCTCGCCCACGTCCGCGAGAATGCGCTTCGCGCGTTCATAAAAGTCCTGCCCGAGATCCGTCACGGCCACATTGCGCGTATTGCGCACGAGCAGCCGCACGCCGAGGCTCCCCTCCAGCGCGGCCACGCGCCGGCTCACGAACTGCTTCGACAGGCGCAGCCGGTTGGCGGCGGCCGTGAAATTGCCCGCGTCCACGGCTGCGATGAAGATCCGCATGTCGTCGAATTGCATGGCCATTGTCCACTTATTGGTGACAGTGAGTCGTATTTTACGGCAATTAGACACAGTCTGATTGACCTAAACTACGCCTCATTCGTTCAGGCAACTCAACCGGACAACATCACTGGAGGTCGAAATGATTGAACTTCGCAAGGCAGATCAGCGCGGTCGCGGCGAACACGGCTGGCTCAGCTCACGTCACACGTTCTCGTTCGCGAACTACTACGATCCGAAGCAGATCGGCTTCTCGGATCTGCTCGTCATCAACGACGACCGCGTCGCCCAGGCACGCGGCTTTGGCAAGCACCCGCACCGCGACATGGAAATCTTCTCGTACGTGCTCGAAGGCGCACTCGAGCACAAGGATTCGATGGGCAACGGCTCGGTGATCGTCCCCGGCGACGTGCAGCTCATGAGCGCGGGCACCGGCGTCACGCACAGCGAGTTCAACCACTCGGCGAACGAACCCGTGCACTTCCTGCAGATCTGGATCGCACCGAATGTGAAGGGCGCACAGCCGCGTTATGCACAGAAGAACTTCAGCGAGGCCGAGAAGCAAGGCAAGCTGCGGCTCGTGCTCTCGCCGGACGGCGCCGAGGACTCGCTTGAGATACGCCAGGACGCGCGCGTCTATGCAGGCCGCTTCGATGGTGCGGAAAGCGCGAAGCTCGCCATCGGCGCAGACCGCTTCGCGTACGTGCACGTCGCGCGCGGCAGCGTGAGTGTTAACGGCGTCGCGTTCGGCGAAGGCGATGGTGCTCGCATCCGCAACGAACGCGAACTGACGTTCAGTCAGGGCGACGACGCCGAAGTGCTGGTCTTCGATCTTCGCAACATGGAATCGTCGGAATTCTGGTCGTAACGTGTAATCGCGGCGTGGCATTGCCGCGTGGAATTGCATAGTCTGTATGAGAGGCCCGCCCGGGCCTCTCTTTCCACAGGCTTCATATCGTCAGAAAAGAACTGAAACAACGTCATCCCGTCGGAGGGAAACATGCGATACAACCTGTTCGGCCAGGGTAACGACGCGGTCCTGCTCGTGTCCCGCATCCTGATTGCTACGCTGTTCGTGCTGTTCGGTTGGCAAAAAGCCAACGGCTTCACGGGCACCGTCATGTACATGGCGCACGTCGGCGCACCGGCGCCCACCGTATCGGCGGCCATCGCGGTCGTGATGGAGCTGGTCGTCGGCCTGCTGATCGTCGTGGGTTTTTTCACGCGCCCGCTCGCCGTGCTGCTCGCGCTCTATACCATCGCCGCAGCCTTGATCGGCCATCGCTTCTGGACCGAGACCGGCATGGCGCAAATGGGCGACATGATCAACTTCTACAAGAACGTCAGCATCGCGGGCGGACTGCTCGCGCTCGCCGTGGCCGGGCCCGGACGAATCTCGCTCGACCGGAAGTAGTCGCCTGCCCGAGCGCATTCGCACTCCCCTCCCCCAAGGCGCGATACGCTTGACGCATCGCGCCTTTTTCATTGCTGTTGCATCGAGCGCTTGCTCCGCGCTGCCGCACTGCGCTGCTGCACTGCGGTAAAGCGCCGTCATGACCCTGGGCCTGAAACGACGTCTTCTGCGCTACCATCCCCAACGTCACCCAACACAAAAACACAGGGAGAGAGGCACGACATGTCCACGGCCACACCAGGCGCCGCGCCGGGCTTCTACCAGCGCCACCTCAAGGACCTGCTCGCCGGCTGCGCAATCGCCGGCCTGCTGCTGCCCGAAGCCGTTGCGTACGCCAACATCGGCAACGTGCCGCCGCAAGCCGGTATCGTCGCGCTGATCGCGGGCCTCGCGATCTATGGCGTGATCGGCAACAGCCGTTTTGCTGTTGTATCGTCAACGTCTTCATCGGCCGCCGTGCTTGCCGCCGTCACGCTCTCCGCATCCGGCGGCGATGCCGCCACGCGGCTCCTGCTCGGCGCAGGCATCATCATCATGGCCGGCCTGTTCTTCCTCATCGCAAGCGCCGCGCGTCTCGGCAACATGTCCGACTTCATCGCCAAGTCCGTGCTGCGAGGCTTCACGTTCGGGCTCGCCATCACCATCGTTCTCAAGCAGTGCGGACTCGCGCTGCGCGTGAACCCCACGCACTCGGACGCGCCGCGCTATCTGTGGGGCCTGCTCGAAACGACGAAGCAGTGGAGCCTCTACGGCGGCGCACTCGCCATCGCCGCGCTCGTCATTCTGTACGCGCTCAAACGCTGGCCGCGCGTGCCCGCCACGCTCGTCGTGATCGTGCTGTCCATCGTGCTCGGCTATGCCGTCGATCTCCCGCACTACGGCATCGTGCAGGTGGGCCGCATCGACCTCGCGCACATCGGCTTCGGCCTGCCCGATCTCGAACGCACCCAATGGCTGCGCTGCGGCGAACTGGCCTTCGCGATGATGCTGATCGTCTACGCCGAGTCGTATGGCTCGATACGCGGCTTTGCCCTGAAGCACGACGACCCGTTCTCGCCGAACCGCGATCTCGCCGCGCTCGGCGCGAGCAATCTCGTCTCCGGGCTCTTCGGCGGCATGCCGGTGGGCGCCGGTTATTCGGGGACCTCCGCCAACGAGGCGGCGGGCGCTCAGACGCGCGTCGCGGCGTGGACCGCCGCCGCCGTCATCGCGCTGATGGTCGCGCTTTTGCTGCCGCAAATCGCGCATATTCCCGAGCCGGTGCTGGCCGCCATCGTGATTCACGCGGTGAGCCACACGATCAATCCGCACGTGTTCGCGCCGTATCTCAAGTGGCGGCGCGACCGCTTTCTCGCGCTCGGCGCGTGTCTTGCGGTGCTCCTGCTCGGCGTGCTGGACGGCCTGCTGCTCGCCATCGCCGTGAGCCTGCTCTGGACGCTGCGCAATCTTTCGGAGCCGAAGGTGAGCGTGCTGGGGCGGCTCGGCGACACGCACGATTTCGTCGATACGCGCAGCCATCCGGATGCCCACCCGGTGCCGGGCATGATCATCGTGCGGCCGGAAGCGCCGCTTTTCTTCGCCAACGTGGAGCGCGTGCTCTCGCATCTGCGCATGCTCACGGCGAAGCACGACGAGAGCATGCGGCACACGATCATCAGCCTCGAAGAATCGGCCGATATCGACGGCTCGACCATCGAAGCCCTGCAGACCTACGCCGCCGAAGTCTCACGAGACGGCCGCAAGCTCGTGCTCGCGCGCCTCAAGCCGCGCGTCTTGCACGTGCTCACGCGCGCGGCGACCGACGCGCTGCCCGTTGCGGCGCTGAACGAACTGAGCGTGGACGTCTGCGTGCATTCGTTACTCGATGCGCAGGCAACGACTCATTGAATCGAGGTTTTGTCGCTGGCCGCGGAAATTCGATCAAATTTACTTTCCCCAATCTCCCGTGCGATGATTTGATCAAATCGTGACGCGCATCGCAGGCAGGCGGCGCGCGGCCAAAAAGAAGCACACAGGAGACACCCATGCCAACCCGTCAACGCGTGAGCCGGGAGCGCGCGCAGCGCGTTCTTGCACGCGAGCGCGAAGCCTTTATCGCGGCCCGTCCGAAGTCGCAGGCGCTTTCGGCGCGCGCGGCGCAGCACCTGTTGTTCGGCGTGCCGCTGCACTGGATGAACGACTGGTCGACGCCGTTCTCGCTCTATGTCGAGGCCGCCCGCGGCGCGACGTTCACCGATGCCGACGGCCATCGCTACGCCGACTTCTGTCTTGGCGACACGGGCGCGATGTTCGGTCATGCGCCCGAACCGGTGGCGCGCGCCATCGCGGCGCAGGCACAGCGCGGCTTCACGACCATGCTGCCGGGCGAGGACGCCGCAGCCGTGGGAGAAGCCCTCGCACAGCGCTTCGGCCTGCCGTACTGGCAATTCGCGATGACCGCGAGCGACGCGAACCGCTTCGCACTGCGCTGGGCGCGCGCGGCGACGGGGCGCAAGCACATCGTCGTATTCAACGGCTGCTATCACGGCACGGTGGACGACGTATTCGTCGATCTGATCGACGGCGTGCCGACGCAGCGTGCGAGCCTGCTCGGCCAGGTGCACGATCTGCTGCCTTTTACGCGCGTGGTCGAATTCAACGATCTCGATGCGCTCGACAAGGCGCTCGCCGATGGCGAAGTCGCCTGCGTGCTGGCCGAACCGGCAATGACCAACGTCGGCATGGTGCTGCCCGAACCCGGCTTCTGGCGCGAAGCCCAGGCGCTCATACGCCGCTACGGCACGCTGCTCGCCATCGACGAAACCCACACGATCAGCAGCGGAGCGCGCGGGTACGCGCGCATGCATGACATCGAACCCGATCTCTTCGTGCTCGGCAAACCGGTGGGCGGCGGCATGCCGTGCGCGGTCTACGGCTTTTCCGCCGAGCTCGCCGCGCGCGCGCAGCAAGCGAAGCTCGACGCGCCGCCCGGCCATTCGGGCATCGGCACGACGCTCACGGCAAACATGCTGTCGATGAGCGCGATGCGCGCAACGCTCGCCGAAGTGATGACCGAGGCGGCCTACGAGCAAATGTTCGCGCTCGCGCAACGCCTGGCCGACGGGCTTGTGGCGACAATCGCGCGTCATGATCTGCCGTGGTGCGTGACGCGCGTGGGCGCGCGCACCGAATTCCAGTTCTGCGCCACGCCGCCGCGCAACGGCACCGAAGCGCGCGCCGCGATGGACGACGAACTCGAACACATCGTGCATCTGTATCTGCTGAATCGCGGCGTGCTGATCACGCCGTTCCACAACATGATGCTCGTGTGCCCGGACACCACGGCCGACGACGTCGACCGCCTGCTCGAAGCCTTCGACGCATGTTTGACGGAACTGACATGAGCCGCGCAACGCCAGCCTCGCTCACCACGTCCGACTCGTCGCGATGAAAACACGCGCCCACCAATCGTTGCAGGACGAAACCTACGCGACGCTGCGCCGATGGCTGAGCCTCGGACGCTTCGTGCCCGGCGAGCGGCTGCGCATCCACGCACTCGCCGAACAACTGGGCGTCGGCGAGATGCCGGTGCGCGCGGCGCTCGTGCGTCTCGCGGCGGAATCCGCGCTCGTGAGCGTGCCCAATCGCGGCGTGCTGGTGCCGCAGCTCACGCGCGCGCAATTCGACGATGCGTTGAACGTGCGTGTGATGCTCGAAGGCGAAGCGGCGAGCCTCGCTACGCCCCGGCTCACCGACGACGAGATCGCGCAGCTCGACGCGCTCTGCGCGCACATGGGCGAGGCGCTTGCGCAGAACAAACGCACGCGTTACCTGGACGCCAACGAGGTGTTCCACCTCGTGCTGTACCGCGCGTGTGGCTCGCCGCTGCTGGTCGATCTGATCGAGACCGTCTGGATGCAAGTCGGGCCGATCTCGAACCTGCTGTTCGACGACAGCGGCTTCGCGGCCACGCTCAACGACGCTCACGACGCCCTGATGCGACGTCTCAAGCGCCGCGACGCGGAAGGCGTGCGGCGCGCAATCGAACGCGATTTGCGGCACGCCGCGCAGCAGTTGCACAAGCACTGCCTGCCTGATGCTTCAGGAAACAGCGCGGGCAACGGCGTGGGCAACACCGCAGGTGACACGCAAATCAGTGCCCGCGCCGGTCGGCCCGCACGGCGCCGCACCGCGCCTGCGCAACTGCGGACTTGATCTCCCTCGCCGCACGCGAACCGCAAGGCGCACGCGGCCGCTCCCAACCAGCGGGAAATAGTCCATCTCCGCTCGCGCACGAATCGGTGCGCATTTCGTGGTGATTTTGCGGCGATAATCACGCCTTCGCGGCAACGGCCAAGCACGCTGCGCCGCACGGCGCGACGGCTGCACCGCCAGCGTCGACGCATGCACGAAATCGTGCGACACTCACGCGCCGCGCGCCCATCGGGTCGCGCACCCGGCGCCCACAGCCCTTCGCACACACTATGAACACCCCTTCCCAATCTTCTGTCCCCGCCAATTCGAGCGCTTCGTCGCGCAAGGCGATGACGCTGCTGCTGTTTCTCGCGCTGATCGGCGCGAGCGGCGTTGCGGTGTCGCTCATCGCACGGCATTTTCTCTGAACGCGGCCATCCGCCCGCCAGTCCGCTCGTTCCCCCGTTTTTGCCCATGTACAAGAAAGGCGTTGCCCTCGAAATCCAGTTCTCGCCCGAACGCCTGAATGACGGCGCAGGCGACCCCTACTGGATCGACCTCACCGCCGGCGAAGCCGCCCGATTGCTGGAAGCGTTGCAGACGCAACTGAGTCATGGCGCAGGCGGCACGTCGGCACCGCGCGTTGTCGCACTCGATGCGCTCGATACGCCGCGCGCGAAAGACGCCGATGCCGCGTCCCACGACGCACACAACGGCACCGCGAACGCAACGGCTGCCGACGACGGCTTCAAGCAATGGGTCTGCGTGATCTGCGGCTGGGTCTACGACGAAGCGGCGGGTGCACCCGACGACGGCCTCGCGCCGGGTACGCGCTGGGCAGACGTGCCCGACGAATGGCGCTGTCCGCTTTGCGATGTCGGCAAGGACGATTTCGCGCTGGTCGAGTTCTAGGCGCTGCCGCGCGAGGCGCACGGCCGCCCAGCCGACGAACGGCTTTCAGGGTCCGGGCAAAAAACAGACTCTTGCGTCATGCAAAGCGGAACCGAACTACAATGCATGCCGTCCGATGCATTGCTGTCTGATCTGGTCCGAACATGTTCCGCTTTCCGAGATTTTCCCTGTATCCGCTGAGTCCGTTGCTGGCTGCGGTTGTCGTCGCATTGAGCGCGTGCTCGTCGCCGAAGCCGAAATTCCAGGACGACCAGTTGCTGAGCAGCGCACCCAACCAGTTCTCGCGCAGCTTCAGCTACGCGAGCGGCGACGCCTGCGAAGCGTCGCGCCGCGCCCTCCTGAGCCAGGGTTACATGACGACGCTGGGGCACGACGGCACCGTCGATGCCTCGAAGAACTTCCAGCCCGAGAGCGATTCGCACATCGTGGTTGAAATCCACGTGGTCTGTACGGACGGCGACGCGGCGAACACGAGCATGGTCTACGTGAATGCCGTGCAAAACGGCTTTGCGCTGAAGAAGAGCGACACGTCGGCGAGCGTGGGATTGTCGATTCTGGGGTCGGTCTCGCTGCCGATCCGCTCGAACAGCGACGCGATGGTCAAGATTTCGAGCGAAACGATCCAGTCCGGCAAGTTTTACAACCGTTTCTTCGAACTGGTCGGGAACTATCTGGGTGCCGCCGCGCGTAGCGAAGCCGTACCGGATACGGGGAAGATCAAGGTCACGCCGCTGCCGCCGCCCGTTACCGTGCCGGCTGCCGCGCCGCATCCGGCGGCGCCGGATACCGCTGCGACGGCTGCATCGGCTGATCCGGCGTCCCTGCTTCAACCCGTTGCGGCAGGTGTGACGCCTCAAACGGCGCTCGCACCCGTCACGTCACGGCATGCGACCGGCGCAGCGGCGGCGGCCAGCGACGCAGCCGTGGCAACGCACGTTGCCGCCACTTCCGCGGCAGCGCCTGCGGCGGCCAGCGCGACGACGCTGGCAT
The DNA here is from genome assembly GCF_042655705.1 of Paraburkholderia denitrificans. Taxonomy (NCBI): domain Bacteria; kingdom Pseudomonadati; phylum Pseudomonadota; class Betaproteobacteria; order Burkholderiales; family Burkholderiaceae; genus Paraburkholderia; species Paraburkholderia denitrificans. The sequence continues at coordinate 48,655 of NZ_JBHSMP010000036.1, forward strand.
CCACGCCCGCCACAACGGCGGCGGCTCCCGCCGCTCAAGGCGGCAGCGGCAACGCGACAACGGGCGCTGCACCCGCTTCAGCAACGCCTGCTACGCCGTAACCGGCTCAAGCCCCCCAAGCACCCTCAATCTCCGCAACGCTGCGGCGCCAGGTGAGCGCCCACTCGCGCGCTTGCGCCCGCCCGCTGCGGGGCGGCGCGTTCTTGCGCGCCCTTGCACCTGGCTACGCGCTTTAGCGCAACCCAACCATCAGCGCGCCCATACCCACGAGCAAACTGCCCATCAGCCGGTTCATGGCGCGCGCGCGCCTGGGCCGTTGCAGCGTGTGGCGCAGCCGGTGCGAGAACAGCGCCATCGATGCCACGCCGAGCGCGAACAGCACGGCAAACGTCACCGCCAGCAACAGAAATTGACGGTTTTCGCTCCAGTGCGCGTCGGCGCGCATGAACTGCGGAAAGAACGACGGAAAGAACAGCAGCGTCTTCGGATTGAGCCCTGAGGTCGCGAAGCCGCGCCAGAACAGATCGCGGCGGCTGTCGCCCGATGCATCGTCGCTCGCCTGTGCGCCCGCCAGTGCGCCGCTGCGCCATTGCTTGAAACCGAGCCAGACGAGATAAGCCGCACCGAGCCAGCGCAGCACGGTGAGCGAGTGCTCACTGATGAGAAGCAGGGAATTGAGGCAGAGCGCCGTCACCGTGAGCTGGAGCAGTACGGCAACCGTGCTGCCCCAGACGCAGGGCAGCGCATGGCGCCAGCCGGCCTGGAGCGCGTGGCTCATGGTCATGACGTTGACGGGACCGGGCGTGTAGACGAGTACGAGTGCGGCGGCAAGAAAAGACAGATACAGCTGGATCGACATCGTTGTGGTTCTGCAAGACAGGCAAGGGAATCGGCGTGTGAATGCCTTCACGCCCTCCGGACGGTCCGCCGCGGCTTGTGGCTGCGGCAGCGCGCCCCGCGCAGGCAAGGTGGCCGCGCGGGTCGTGCCGGGGCATGAAGGCACGCCGGAAAATATACCGGCCGCACCGCTGTAAAGGCTTCCTGTTTTTGTGCCGCTTCAGGCAAAATGCAGAACGTTCTTCCGCAGTAAATCGTATTAACTGAACAAAATTCTTTTTCGCCATGATCGCCCGCGAACGCCCCGCCCGAACACTCGACAGCCAGGATCACAAGATCCTGCGCGCGCTGCAAACGAATGCACGCCTGTCCAATGCCGAACTGGCCGAACAGGTCGGCATGTCCACCACGGCATGCTGGAATCGCACGCGCCAGCTAGAAGCGGATGGCTATATCGACGGCTATGTCGCCCTCGTGAACCAGAAAAAGCTCGGCTACGCGGACATCGTGATTCTGGAAGTGACGCTCGACCGCCACGAGGACGACGCCCTCGCCCGCTTCGGCGAAGCGCTCGCGGCGCTGCCCGAGGTACTGGAGGCCTATCTCGTCTCGGGTGAGTACGACTACTGGATCAAGGTTGCAGTCGATGGAACCGCGGGTTATGAGCGCTTCCTGCGCGAGAAGCTCTATCGCATCGCGGGCATCCGGCACAGCCGGTCGATGTTCGCGTTGCGCTGCATGAAAGACGTGCCGTCGATGCAGGTGTAGGCCGCGCGGCTGAAACGATCGAATCGTGTTCGGAATCGTTGCGCGCGCAATTTAGAGGTAGTTTTTCATCTTCTAACGCGCCGCCAGCGTCGCCGCCTGGATAGCCGCTATCGCCAGCATAGCCGCTATACGCCGCTATCCGTCACTTTCAGGCGCTTTCGCGACATCGCCGTCGCTGCGCGCCTGCGCATCGCGCATTTTCTCGAGCGTCTTCGGCCCGAGGCCGAGCGCCACGGCAATCGCGAGCGCGTCGATCACCGCGAGATGCGCAATGCGCGAAACACCCGGCGCATGCGGCTCCGCCGCAGCGGGCACGCGCAGCAGCAGCGGAATATCGGCCACCCACGCGAGCCGCGAACCGGCATTCGTGAGCGCGATGGTGGTCGCGCCGCGCTCCTTCGCAATCTGGATGCTCTCGTTCACCTCGACGCTGCGCCCCGACTGCGAAATCGCGAACGCCACGTCGCCGGGTTCGAGCAGCCCTGCGTAGAGCCGCTGGAGGTGCGCGTCGGTGAACGCGCTCGCCGCGATGTCGAGCCGCAGCATGCGCAGCGCCGCATCCTGCGCGACCAGTCCCGAGCCCGCACCCACGCCGAAGAAGTACACGCGCCTTGCACTGCCGAGCGCCGCCACCGCAGCCGCGAACACGGCCGGATCGAGCGACGCGCGCGCGTGCGCGATACCTTGCACGACCGATTCGGTCACCTTGTCGAGCAGCGTGCCGATCTCGTCGCCGCTCTCCACGCCCGACGTCGATGCATAGGGCACACCGCCCGCTGCGCTCTGCGCGAGCCGCATCTTGAAGTCGCGCAGGCCGTGCGCGCCCACCGCCCGGCAAAAGCGCGTCACCGAAGGCTCGGACACGTCCGCGCGCTGCGCAAGCTCGGTGATGCTCGCGCGCATGGCGAAGTCGACGTCGCCCAGCACCATGTCGGCGACCTTGCGCTCGGCGGGCCGCAGCGACTCGGCGACATCGCGGATGTGATGGATCAGATTGGAGACCGGCAAGCTGGATTTCCCGTGGATTGGCCGAAGAGCCCCGATGTGCCCCGATGTGCCCGACACTCGGTTTCGAATTCAGTCGCTATCGAGCCGCTTGCCGCTTTCGGTGTCGAACAGATGCAGATGCGCGAGAGGCAGACCGAGCGTCATGCGCTGCCCCGGCTCGACTTGTGGCCGCGCGCGCGTGGTGACGCACCAGGTTGAGCCGCCTATTTTCCCGTACATATGGGTCTCCGCGCCAGTCGGCTCGATCACGTCGACGTTGAATGGCAGCTCGCCGCCCGCCTCGATATGCTCCGGCCGGATCCCGAGCGTCACGCGCGCGCCTTGCTGCGCGCGGCCTTCGGGAAGCGGCACGCGCAAGCCGTCTTCGAGCACGAGCGCCGTGCCGCGCGCATCGCTCACCACCCTGCCCTGCGCGAAGTTCATCGCAGGCGAGCCGAGGAAGCTCGCCACGAACAGGTTGCCCGGCCGGTCGTAAAGATCGAGCGGGCGGCCGATCTGCTCGATGCGGCCCGCGTTCATCACGACGATGCGGTCGGCCATCGTCATCGCCTCGATCTGATCGTGCGTCACGTAGACGACCGTATTGCGCAGGCGCTGGTGCAGCGCCTTGATTTCCGTGCGCATCTGCACGCGCAGCTTGGCGTCGAGGTTCGAAAGCGGCTCGTCGAAGAGAAACAACGCGGGCTCGCGCACCACGGCGCGGCCCATCGCCACGCGCTGACGCTGGCCGCCCGAGAGCGCGCGCGGCAGGCGTTCGAGATAGCCCGACAAATTCAGCATCTTCGCGGCCGCCTCGATGCGCGGCTTGAACGTGTCCTCGCGTTCCTTGCGGATGCGCGGGCCGAACGCGATGTTGTCGTACACCGAAAGATGCGGATAGAGCGCGTAGCTCTGGAACACCATCGACACATTGCGCTGCTGCGGCGGCAGGCCGTTCGCGCGCGTGCCGCCAATCGTGAGATCGCCGCCGCTGATGTCTTCGAGACCGGCGATCATGCGCATGAGCGTCGTCTTGCCGCAACCCGATGGGCCGACCAGCACGACGAACTCGCCGTCCTCGATGTCGAGGTCGACGCCGTGCACGACCTGAGTTTCGCCGTAGCGCTTGTAGATGCCGTTCAGTTGTACCGCTGCCATGCTTGCCTCGTTCGCTGATTGCGCGTGCGCGCGTGTGTCCTGCCGATTGTTGCCCGGTCGGTTATCCGGATGCTTCAGAGCGGGTCGAGCGTCAGTTCGTTTGCCATGATCCGGTTGCCTGCCATCAGGCCCGCGTCCACCGGCAGCGCAACGCCCGTGATCACGCGCGCCTGCGGCGACGCGAGAAACAGGACCGCGTCGGCGATGTCCTCGGGCGCCGCCACGTCGCCGAGCGGATACCACTTCTTCAGTTCCTCGAAGATCCGCGGATGCTGCGCGACACGCGCCTGCCACGCGGGCGTCTTCACCGTGCCCGGGCACACCAGATTCGCGCGGATGCCGTACTGCCCCAGCTCGATCGCCAGCGCCTTCGTGTAGCTCACGAGCCCCGCCTTCGCCGCGCTATAGGCGGGATGCCCGAGCGCCGCGAGTCCGTTCACGGAGCCGACCAGCACGATCGCGCCGCGCCGCCGCTCGATCATCGACTGGCGCACCGTTTCGACCGTGTAATACGTGCCGTTGAGATTCAGGTCGATGTCGCGCCGCCAGCCCGCCGCGTCGGTGCGCGCGAGCGTCGTGCCGAGCGCGCCGCCCGCATTCGCCACGACGACGTCCACGGGCCCGCGCGCGGCCACTCCGGCTGAAACAGCAGCGGCGAGCGCGTCGGCGTCGCTCACGTCGGCAACGAGCGCCTCCAGCCGTTGCGCACCCCATTGCGTACGCAACGACTGCACACCCGCCTCATCGCGGTCGAGCGCGAGAACCGTATCGCCCGCATCGAGAAACTGTTTGCACAGCGCACGGCCTATTCCGCCGTTCGCGCCCGTCACCAGTACCACCCGGCTCATGTTCGACTCTCCAGAAGGCTCGCCAACCCCACCCTCATACCTGAAAATTTCCTACACACCACTTAAAAACAGCGCTGCGGCGCCCGGGTTAACACGCACTGAGTTTTCTGCTGCGCCGCAAGATTTCTCCCGGTTTTACAGTATGTTAGGCAATGCAACGAGAGAAAAACAATATCGCGTTTACCAGGTGACAACGCTTTTTTCATCCTGTAGGATTTTTTCACACAACGCAACCCGGCGCCGGGGCCACGGCGGCAGCATAGCAGGGCATAACCACTACAGGAGATAGAGAATGTCGTTTCAGCAACGTGCATCCACCATGCTCGGCAAGCTTGCCGTCGCACTCGCCTTCGCGGGCATCGCGGTCGCCGCGCACGCCGACACCGTTCGCGTGACCGTCGCGCACTACAGCGACGCCACCGCGCCGTACTTCGAAAGAATGGCCAAGCAGTTCGAAGCCGCCAATCCGGGCACGACGATCAAGATCGAAGACGTGAACTGGGACTCGCTGCAACAGAAACTGCAAACGGACATCTCTGGCGGCGCGAACGCGGACCTCGCGATCATCGGCACGCGCTGGTTGCTCGACTTCGTGAAGGACGACATCGCCGAACCGCTCGACGGCTACATGGATGCGAATTTCAAGGCGCGCTTCATCGGCCCGTTCCTCGCTCCGGGTGAAATCAACGGCAAGGTCTATGGCCTGCCGATTGCCGCTTCGGCACGCGCGCTTTACTACAACAAGGACATGCTCGCTTCGGTGGGCTATCCGAACGGTCCGAAGACCTGGAACGATGTGGTGGACGCGTCGAAGAAGCTGAAGGCCAAGGGCATTGCCGGCTTCGGTCTGCAAGGCAAGGAAATCGAAACCGACGTGTACTTCTACTACGCGCTGTGGACCCACGGCGGCGAAGTAGTGGGCAAGAACGGCAAGGCGGCGTTCAATTCGGCGGACGGCGTTAAGGCCGCGACGCTCTACAAGTCGATGATCGACCAGGGCCTCACGCAGCCGGGCGTGACGGGCTACAGCCGCGAAGACGTGCAGAACCTCTTCAAGCAGGGCCGCGTGGCGATGATGATCTCGGCGCCGTTCCTCGCGAAGCAGTTGAAGAAGGAAGCCCCGAACATCCATTACGGCATCGACGCGATTCCGGTCGCCACGACGCCCGCGACCTATGCGGTGACCGACTCGATCATGATGTTCAAGAACTCGAAGGTGAAGAAGAGCGCCTGGAAGTTCCTCGACTTCCTGTTCACGAAGGCGCCGCGCGTGGAATTCACGAGCACGGAAGGCTTCTTGCCGACGACGAAGGCCGAAGCGGCCGACCCTGCGTTCAAGGATGCGGACACGCAGGCGTTCATCGCGCTCCTGCCGCACGCACGCTTCGCGCCGACCGTGACGGGCTGGGAAGACACCGCGAAGGCCGTGACGAACGCGATGCAGTCGATCTACCTCGGCAAGGCCAAGCCCGCCGACGCGCTGAACCAGGCCGCAACCGAAGCGAACAAGTCGCTCGGCAAGTAAGCACCGCCTGCCTCTGGCGCCGGGCGCCGAGCGTCGCGTATACGGGCATGGCTCGCATGCGCGACGCTCAGCCGAAGCATCGAGGCAACGTACATCGAAGCAACGTAGTCACCACGGCGCAACAACATGACTTCCGGTCCCCTGAGACAAACCGGGCAAACGCAGCCAGCCAGTCCGGCACCCGGCGGCGCCCCCGAACGTACACGCGAATCCATCCGCATGAGCCGCTCCAACCGTGCCGTCGTCGTACCCCGCGCGCCCTGGCTCCTGATCGTGCCGAGTCTGTTGCTCGCGCTGTTCATCATCAGTTACCCGATCTTCAACATCGTGTATCAGTCGCTGCACGAGGTGTCGCGCTTCGGGCAGATCCGCGGTTTCAGCGGTCTGCAGAACTTCTATAACGTGCTCGGCGATCCCGTGTTCACGAGCGCGCTGCGCAACACGCTCGTCTGGACGTTTTTCGTGGTCACGGGCACCGTGCTGATTTCCGTGCCGGTCGCGCTCATCCTCAACCAGGACTTCTATGGACGCGGGGTCGCGCGCACGATCGTGATGCTGCCGTGGTCCGTCTCGCTCACGATGACCGCCGTGGTGTGGCGCTGGGCGTTCAACGACGACTACGGCATGGTCAACGTGACACTGCAGCGTCTCGGCTTCATCTCGGGGCCGATTCACTGGCTCGCCACGCCGGAATACGCGTTCCCCGTCGAGATTGCCGTCGGCATACTCGTGTCGATTCCGTTCACGACGACGATCCTGCTCGGCGGGCTTTCGTCGGTTCCGGGCGACATCTACGAAGCCGCGCGAATCGACGGCGCAAGCGCCTGGCAGCAGTTCCGCCAGCTCACGCTGCCGCTGCTGAAGCCGTTCATCAACATGGCGATCCTGCTGAACGTGATCTACGTGTTCAACTCGTTCCCGATCATCTGGGTCATGACGCAAGGCGGCCCCGACGACAGCACGCACATTCTCGTCACCTACCTCTACGAAATAGGCTTCCGCCTGGGACGCCCCGGCGAAGCGGCGGCCGTGTCGCTCGTCATGCTTCTGATCCTGTTCGCATTCTCGATCGCCTATCTGCGCCTGCAAGCCATGCGCGGCAGCAGCACGGAAGGAGACCTCGCATGAACCGCAAGCTCAAACGCTCGCTGCTCTGCTGGCTCGCGCTCTCGCCGCTGGTGGTCGCCGTGCTGTTCCCGTTCGCCGTGATGTTCTTCACGTCGTTCAAGCCCGCCTCCGAAGTGTTCGTGTTTCCCGCGCGCTGGCTGCCGGTGCACTGGCGCTGGCAGAACTACGTCGATATGTGGGAAGCCGCGAACTTCGGCGTCGCGCTGCGCAACAGCATCATCGTGAGCGTGCTCTCGACGTCGCTCGCGCTCGCCGTGAGCCTGCCCGCCGCCTACGCGCTCGCACGCTTTCCGTTCCGCGGGCGCGGCCTGTACAAGCAGTTCCTGCTCGTCACGCAGATGCTTTCGCCGATCCTGCTGGTGGTGGGCCTGTTCCGGCTCGCCGCGATGATTCCGTTCGGCGACGGCAACCTCGTCGATTCGAAGATCGGCGTGATCGTTTCGTATGCGGCATTCAACATCGCGTTTGCCGTGTGGATGCTCTCGTCGTACTTCCAGACGGTGCCGCGCGATCTCGAAGAATCGGCGTGGCTTGAAGGCAGCAGCCGCACAGGCGCGGTGTTTCGCGTGTTCCTGCCGCTCGCCTTGCCCGCCATGGTGGTCACCGCGATCTTCACGTTCATCAGCGCGTGGAACGAATTCGCGGTGGTCTATACGCTGATCCGCTCGCCCGAGAACAAGACGCTCACGGTGCAGGTGACCGACATGGTGGCGGGCAAGTACACCGTCGAATGGCAACTCGTGATGGCCGCCACGCTCGCGGCGACACTGCCCGTTTCGGTGGTGTTCGCGTGGCTGCAGCGGTATATGGTGAAAGGACTCGCGCTCGGCGCGGTCAAGTAGCGACAACCGCGACAACAACAGCAGCAACAACGGCAACGGGCGCACTTGCGTGGCGTTTCACGCGCCCGGTTCGCCACGGCACAACTGCGCCGTGGCCATCATCTGCCAATTTCGTGACCGATCACCCCGCCCGCCACTGCGCCGCCCACCGTGCCAAGCGCGCTGCCGTTGGTGACCCGGTTGCCGACGTAGCCGCCCGCGACCGCGCCGCCCAGCGTGCACGCCCCGGTGGCCGATACGGTGAGAAACGCGGCGAAAATCGCGAACCCCAGTGCCGCGCCGTGCCTTCGAAGCCAGTTCATCGTCTGCCCCCCTTTCGATGGCATGACCTTGGTGCCGCAAGCCGCGTGCCACGCACGCTCAATTCTGAAGAAGCCGGACAGTTCAGCCGGATGCTGCAGCGCGTGCGCGCCAATCTCGGACCGCTCGTCGAACGTTAACCGTGTTTATCGCGCGGCAACCTTGCGCTGCCGCCACAGGCACAGCAGGTCGCACGCAATGTGCGCCGCCGCAATCGCGGTAATTTCGCTGTGGTCGTAGGCGGGCGCCACTTCCACCACATCCGCGCCAATCAGATTCACGGCTTCGAGTCCGCGCACGATCGCAAGCGCCTGTGCCGACGAAAGACCGCCCGGTACCGGCGTGCCCGTGCCGGGCGCAAAGGCCGGATCGAGGCAGTCGATATCGAACGTGAGATACGCGGGCCGCTCGCCGACGATATCCAGAATGCGCTGGCGCGCGGCTGCCGGACCGTGCTCGTGGACCCACGCGGCGTCAAGCATATTGATGCCGAGAAAGTCCTCATTCCACGTGCGAATCCCCACCTGTACCGAAGTCTTCGGATCGATGAGCCCGTCTTTCACGGCCTTGTAGAACATCGTGCCGTGATTGAGGCTGTCCGGCGAATCGTCGGCCCACGTGTCGCAGTGCGCATCGAAGTGAATCAGCGAAAGCGGCTTGCCGTATTTTTCCGCGTGCGCAATCAAAAGCGGATACGTGATGAAGTGATCGCCGCCGAACGTGAGCATCTTCGCGTTCGAGCGCAGGATCGTGCGCGCGTGCTCCACGATGGCGGGCTTGATCGACAGTGGATTGTGGGCGTCGAACCAGCAGTCGCCGTAGTCGGTTACCGCGAGCGTTTCGAACGGGTCGAAGCCCCACGGGTACGGGTCCAGCTCGGCGAGCTGCACGCTGGCCGCGCGCACCGCGCTGGGTCCGAGCCGCGCGCCGGAGCGAAACGTTGTAGCGAGATCGAGCGGCACACCCGACACGACGACATCGACGCCGTCGAGTTCGCGCGTGTAGTTGCGTCGCATGAACGACAGCACGCCGCTATAAGTGTTTTCGATGGAAGAGCCGTAAAGCGATGGACGGCGAATCGCGCCGTCGCCATGGATGATGGCAGTCATGCAAGACCTGATTGAAAGGACCGCAGCGCATGAAGCGGAAAAAGTGCGCCGCGGCGGCCGGATTCATTGGGAACGCGGCGGCAGGCATCACATACCTTGCGTGCATTACGTGTATGGCGTGCCTGCCGCCGCGCTGGCTTGCGAATCCTTTAGCGCAGCCGCACGAGCGTGGACTTCAGCTCGGTGTACTTCTCCAGTGCGTGCAACGACTTGTCGCGGCCGTTGCCCGATTCCTTGAAACCGCCGAACGGGAAGTTCATGTCTCCCCCTTCGTCGTAGCAGTTGACCCACACAGTGCCCGCGCGCAGACGACGCGCGATGTCGTGCGCGTGCGTGAGGTTCGCCGTCCAGACCGCGGCGGCGAGGCCGTAGTCGGTATCGTTGGCGACGCGGACTGCTTCGTCAATCGTACTGAACGTGATGACCGACAGCACAGGTCCGAAAATCTCTTCGCGCGCGATCTTCGAATCGTGATGCGTATCGAACACGGTCGGCTGAATATAAAAACCGCCGCTCGACTCGTTCACGCGCTGACCGCCCAGCAGCAGCTTCGAATCCTTGCGACCTGCCTCGATATAGCTCAGCACGCGCTCGAGCTGGATCTTGTCGACAATCGCGCCCATCGACGTCTTCGGGTCGAGCGGATTGCCCGGCACGTATTGGCGCGCAGCCTCGACGAGCTTCGCGAGAAACACGTCCTTGATGTCGCGATGCACGAGCAGGCGCGAACCGGCCGTGCACATTTCGCCCATGTTGTAGAAGATCGCGCTGGCCGCAGCATTCGCGGCGCGGTCGAGGTCCGGGCAGTCGGGCAGCACGATGTTCGGCGACTTGCCGCCGAGTTCGAGCCACACGCGTTTGAGATTCGACTGGCCCGCGTACTGCATGATCTGCTTGCCCACACCGGTCGAACCCGTGAACGCGAGGCAGTCCACGTCGCGATGCAGCGCGAGCAGCTTGCCCGGCTCTCCGCCGCCCGGCAGCACGTTGAACACACCGGCCGGAATGCCCGCCTCGTGCGCGAGCTGCGCGACGCGAATGGCCGTGAGCGGCGACTTCTCCGAAGGCTTGAGCACCACGCTGTTGCCCGCCGCGAGCGCCGGGCCGAACTTCCACGATGCCATCAGAATCGGGAAGTTCCAGGGCACGACGGCCGCGACCACGCCAATCGGCTCGCGCGTGACGAGGCCCACGAGATGGTGGTCGGCGGGCGCGACTTCGCCGCCGATCTTGTCGATTGCTTCCGCGAACCATTGGACGCAATAGGCCGCGCCCGGCACGTCGACTGTCGTTGTGTCGCCAATGGGTTTGCCCGCGTCGAGCGTTTCGAGCAGCGCGAGTTCGTCGCGATGCTCGCGCATGAGCGCGGCCCAGCGCAGCAGGACCGCCTTGCGCGCACGCGGATTCAGGCCCGCCCACACCTGCGCGTCGAACGCGCGGCGCGCGGCGGCAACGGCTGCATCCACATCGGCGGCGCCGCAATCCGCGACGCTCGTGAGCACGCGCGCATCGATCGGGCTCACGCAGTCGAAGGTACGGCCCGAGTAAGCGTCGCGATATGCGCCGTCGATAAATGCGCGGCCTTCGATCGACAGGGTTGCAGCCTTGTCCTGCCAGTAAGCGAGTGTTTTCTTTTCCATCAGGATGCCTCAATGTTGTGCGATTTACCGTGCGTGCCGCGTACAGCGCGGCTGACGGCCGTGGGTTCGCGCGATCAGAAAGTGGGCGGCGAATTTGCCGACACCACTTCGCAGATATCGTTCGCGCTGGGATTGCGAAAACGGTGCGGCAGGCGGCTCTCGAAGTAGTAGCTGTCTCCGGGGTCGAGCAGCCAGGTCGTGCCGTCCACACTCAGTTCGAGCTGGCCGGACACCACGACGCCGCCTTCATGGCCCGCATGGGTCAGCATTTCGGCGCCGGTATCCGCGAGCGGCTGATACACCTCGCGCAGGATGCCCATGTTGCGGTCTTTTACGTTCGCACCCGCGAGATAAAACTCGATGGACGCCGTGCCGAGATTCGGCATCTCGTCGCGCCGCGACACCACGCTGCTGCCTTCGCTCAGGTCGAAGGTGAAGAATTCCGCGAGACTCATGGGAATGCATTCGAGCAGCTTCTTGAGCGACCCGACCGACGGGCTGACCCGGCTTTGCTCGATCAGCGAGATCGCACCATTGGTGACGCCCGCGCGCTTTGCGAGCTCGCGCTGAGACAGGCCGTACCGCTTGCGCACGTAGCGCAACCGGACAGCGACTTCAGTGGATGACGAAACAGATTCGGACACGTTCAAGAACCGTAGACGAAAGCGCGCGCACGCGCGTGAGACCCAGCGGACGTGTTGAATATTCTAATCAGTTGGGGTTTTTTTCAGTCAGTAGAAACCCGTGTATGACGGGCGTCGCCGCAGGCGTCGCCGCAAAATCGGGCCATACGTCCCCCGCGCAAGCCCGTTCCGGCCGAAATTCGGGAAAGTGCTGACCCCAAAAACGTTAAAAAATAATTGACGCCTATTTTGGCTCGTATATCCTGAATCACAGGTCGGTCATGATGAAGTTCCCTCTGCTACGCTGCAGTGCCGCATGTGAATAGCGATGCGAAGGACTTCGGAAGACGGCCGCGTTCCGGTTGATGCAACGTTGGCCGTATGCGCGTTCGCAGCGGGAATGAACCCATGTTCAACGTCACCCAGTCGAGTGCAATTGTGAGAGTCCGTGGCCCTCTGGTCCGATGGCATCAAAGTCCTGCGAGGTGTCTTCGCAGCGACTGTGCCGCCATCGCCGATGGCATTAGCGGCAGGCTTGCCTCTCGCCTGCTTTTATCCGCCATCACGATACTTTCGCGCCGGTCGGTCCGGCGCCGTAACGCCATCTCCGCGCGCGCGTTCATCGCCGTCCATACGGACGAAGTCGCGTCGCTGCTGCCCTAGCGCCTCTCCTTCCTGCGCTGTTCGCCGTTTCTGTCGTCTTTCGCCCGTGAGGTCCGTCGCCTCGCCCGTGCGAAATGACTGCGCGCGTCCAACCACGGTTGCACCGCACATCGGCAGGAAACGAACCGCCTACATGATCTCCACGCGCAGTGCCATGCGTTAGCAGGGCGCCCGGCGCAATTCAGGTTTGCGGCCTCGTTTCTTGCGGGGCTGCAAGGTCATGTCACACCCGCTGCATTTCCCGCAATTCATGAATTGCGCATAGCGGCAGACCAAGGAAGCAGAACTTTAGCCATGCGAACTAAACCTCTGGTCGGCGTCACTGCCGATCGAACCATGACAGGCGCACATGCGTCGCACGTCACCGGCGAGAAGTACATCACCGCCGCCGTGGACGGCGCGGGCGCACTCGCGCTCGTGGTGCCCGCACTCGGCACGCATCAGGCCACGGCCGATCTGCTCGACGCCGTCGACGGGCTGCTCTTCACGGGCAGCTACTCGAACGTCGAACCGCATCATTACGGCGGTGCGCGGAGCGAACCGGGCACGCTGCACGACCCGCACCGCGATGCAACCACGCTGCCGCTCATGCGCGCCGCAATCGAGGCCGGCGTGCCGGTCCTCGCGATCTGCCGCGGCTTTCAGGAAATGAACGTCGTGTACGGCGGCACGCTGCATCAACACGTTCACGCCGTGAAGGGCTTCGACGATCACCGCGAAAACAAGGCCAATTCGCTCGATGAGCAATATGGCCCGGCGCATCAGATCGCGCTCGTCGACGGCGGCCTGCTGCAACGTATCGCGCATGGCGCACGCGAGGCACGCGTGAACTCGTTGCATGGGCAAGGAATCGACCGGATGGGCGCCGGGCTCGTGGCCGAAGCCCATGCGCCGGACGGACTCATCGAGGCCGTGAGCGTCGCCAATGCGCGCACTTTCGCACTGGGCGTGCAGTGGCACCCCGAGTGGAAGCACGCGCAAAACGCCCTGTCCACCGCGTTATTCCGTGCGTTCGGCGAAGCCTGCCGCGCACGCATGCTGGCCCGAATACCGGGCGGGGCTGCCAGGCCTGGCGCTGAAGCGCCTCGCACCGCCCACGCCTGAAGCCAGCCCGTACCCGATAGAGAGAACAATCATGCAAGAGATCGACGAGTTTCTGAAAAAGCATCACATCACCGAAATCGAAGCCATCATCCCCGATATGGCAGGTATTGCGCGCGGCAAGATCATTCCGCGCAGCAAGTTCGAATCCGGCGAATCCATGCGGCTGCCGCAAGCCGTCATGATCCAGACCGTGACCGGCGACTATCCGGAAGACGGCAGCCTCACCGGCGTCACCGACCCGGACATGGTCTGCGTGCCCGACTCCTCGACGATCCGCATCATTCCGTGGGCCGTCGATCCCACCGCGCAGGTGATTCACGATTGCGTCCACTTCGACGGCACACCCGTCGAAATCTCGCCGCGCCGCGTGCTGCGCCGCGTGCTCGAACTCTATGCGGCGAAAGGCTGGAAGCCTGTTATCGCGCCGGAGCTGGAGTTCTACCTCGTCGACATGAACAAGGACCCGGATATCCCGCTCGCGCCGCCCATCGGCCGTACGGGACGTCCGGAAACGGGCCGCCAGGCTTATTCGATCGAGGCCGTCAACGAGTTCGATCCGCTCTTCGAAGACATCTACGAGTACTGCGATATCCAGGATCTCGAAGTCGACACGCTGATTCACGAAGTCGGCGCCGCGCAGATGGAAATCAACTTCCTGCACGGCGATCCGCTCAATCTGGCCGACCGCGTGTTCCTGTTCAAGCGCACGGTGCGCGAAGCGGCGCTGCGTCACCACATGTACGCCACCTTCATGGCGAAACCAATGGAGAACGAGCCGGGCTCGGCCATGCACGTGCACCAGAGCCTCGTGAGCGCCGAAAGCGGCCAGAACCTCTTCACAGGTCAAGACGGCAAGCCCACCGACATGTTCTACGCGTACATCGCGGGCCTGCAGAAATACACGCCCGCGCTGATGCCGATCTTCGCGCCGTACATCAATTCGTACCGCCGCCTGTCGCGCTTCATGGCCGCGCCGATCAACGTTGCATGGGGCTACGACAACCGCACCGTGGGCTTTCGTGTGCCGTACTCGTCGCCCGCCGCGCGCCGCGTCGAGAACCGCATTCCGGGCGTGGATACGAACCCGTACCTCGCGATTGCCGCAACGCTCGCCGCGGGCTACCTCGGCCTCACGCAGCATCTGAAGCCGACCGAACCGCTCGTGAGCGACGGCTATGCACTGCCGTACCAGCTTCCGCGCAATCTCGAAGAGGGCCTCACGCTGATGAGCGCATGCGAACCGCTGAAAGACATCCTCGGCGAGAAATTCGTGCGCGCCTATCTGGCGCTGAAGGAAACCGAATATGAAGCGTATTTCCGCGTGATCAGCTCGTGGGAACGCAAACATCTGCTGCTGCACGTGTAACTGCAAGGAGACAAACAATGAGCTACCGAATCGATGCGCCCGCAAGCGCCATCCAACCCGCCCCGACGATGCTGCACGCGCAGGCCGCGCGCTCCACGAGCGAGTACCGCGCTCTCGACGCCGCGCATCACATCCATCCGTTCTCGGACATGGGCGCGCTGAACGCGCACGGCAGCCGCGTGATCGTGAAAGCGAAGGGCGTGTATCTGTGGGACTCGGAAGGCAACAAGATCATCGACGGCATGGCCGGTCTGTGGTGCGTGAACGTGGGCTACGGCCGCAAGGAACTGGCCGACGCCGCCTACCGCCAGATGCAGGAACTGCCGTACTACAACACCTTCTTCAAGACGACGCACCCGCCGGTCATCGAACTTTCGGCGCTGCTCGCCGAACTGTCGCCCGAGCCGTTCAATCACTTCTTCTATTGCAACAGCGGCTCCGAAGGCAACGACACGGTGCTGCGCATCGTGCATCAATACTGGCTCACGCAGGGCAAGCCGTCGAAGAAGGTCGTCATCTCGCGCAAGAACGGCTATCACGGTTCGACCATCGCGGGCGGCACGCTCGGCGGCATGGGCTACATGCACGATCAGATGCCCTCGAAGGTCGAGAACATCGTTCATATCGACCAGCCGTATTTCTTCGGCGAGGCCCAGGGCGACATGACACCGGAAGAGTTCGGTCTCGCACGCGCGCAGCAGCTCGAAGCGAAGATCCTCGAAGTGGGCGCGGAGAATGTCGCCGCATTCATCGGCGAGCCGTTCCAGGGCGCGGGCGGCGTGATCTTCCCGCCAGCGACCTACTGGCCGGAAATCCAGCGCATCTGCCGCAAGTACGACATTTTGCTGTGCGCCGACGAAGTGATCGGCGGCTTCGGCCGCACGGGCGAATGGTTCGCGCATCAGCACTTCGGTTTCGAGCCGGACCTGATCACGATGGCCAAGGGCCTCACGAGCGGCTATGTGCCGATGGGCGCGGTGGGTCTGCACGACCGCGTCGCGAAGGCGATCATCGAGAACGGCGACTTCAACCACGGCCTCACGTACTCGGGCCACCCGGTGGCCGCAGCCGTCGCCGTCGCGAATCTCAAGCTGCTGCGCGACGACGGCATCGTCACGCGCGTGAAGTCGGATACCGGCCCGTACTTCCAGCAACGTCTGCGCGAGGCGCTCGGCAAGCATCCGATCGTCGGCGACATCTCGGGTGTCGGCCTCGTCGCCGGGATCCAGCTCGCTCAAGACCCGAAGTCGCGCAAACGCTTCGCCAACGGCGGCGACGTGGGCACGCTGTGCCGCGACTTCTGCTTCAACGGCAACCTGATCATGCGCGCCACCGGCGACCGCATGCTGCTCTCGCCGCCGCTCGTGATCACGCGCGCCGAGATCGATGAAATCGTGTCGAAGGCGAAGGCCGCCATCGACGCAACCGCGCACCAACTGGGACTTATGTAACGTCACTTGTCTTTGACCGGCGGCGCGCCACGGGGCGCAGGCGCCGCCGGTCGACCTTCACTTCAGGGGATAACAAAATGAGTGTTAGTCATCTTCGTCATGCGGTCGCGGTTGCCGCCCTCGCTCTGTGCGCGGGTCTCACGGCTACATCGAGCCAGCCGGCGCGCGCAGCGGACGACGTATTGAACGTCTATAACTGGTCCGACTACATTGCGAAGGACACGATTCCGGGCTTTGAAAAGCAAAGCGGAATCAAGGTGAAGTACGACAACTACGACAGCGACGACACGCTGCAGGCCAAGCTGCTCGCAGGCAGCTCGGGCTACGACATCGTTGTGCCGACATCGAACTACATGGCCAAGCAGATTCAGGCCGGCGTGTACCAGAAGCTCGACAAGTCGAAGATCCCGAACCTCGCGAACCTCGATCCGGTGCTCATGCACATGATCGCGGACGCCGATCCGGGCAACCAGTACGGCGTGCCCTGGGCCTTCGGCACCGACGGCATCGGCTACAACGTCGAGGCCGTCAAGAAGGCGCTCGGCGACAACGCGCCGGTGGACAGCTGGGCGCTCGTGTTCGATCCGCAATATCTCTCGAAGCTCAAGGGCTGCGGCGTATCGTTCCTCGACCAGGCCGTGGACGTGTTCGCGGCCACGCTGCAGTACATGCACAAGGATCCGAACAGCACGAATCCCGCCGATTATCAGGCCGCCTTTGAAGTGCTGAAGAAAGTCCGCCCGTACATCACCCAGTTCAACTCGTCGGGCTACATCAACGACCTCGTCAACAACGACGTCTGCGTCGCGGTGGCCTGGTCGGGCGACGTCGGCATCGCGCACCGCCGTGCTGAGGAAGCCAAGCGTTCGTATCACCTCAAGTTCTCGAATCCGAAGGAAGGCGGTCTGCTGTGGTTCGACGTGATGGTCGTGCCGAAGGATGCGCCGCACCCCGAGGCCGCGATGAAGTGGATCAACTACATCGAAGATGCGAGGGTCAATTCGCAGATCACGAACGAAGTGTTCTATCCGACCGCGAACAAGGCCGCTCACCCGTTCGTGACGCCTGCGGTCGTGCAGGACACGACGGTGTATCCGCCGGAAGATGTCCTGAAGAAGATGACGCTGATGAAGCCGATGCCGGCCGACATCCTGCGTCTGGAAAACCGTCTCTGGGCGCAGCTCAAGACGGGCCACTGATGCCCTGAAAGCCCCTGAAGAAAACATGAAGGAGACACTGCGGAAGAGGGATCGCTCGACCCCTCTCCGCCTGAAGCCCGAAGTCTGAAGTCCGGTTGTGCCGCGCCGTATTCCGTGACGGCGCGCACGGCATCCCCCGAGCCTCGTTCGCAGTACCGATATCCGCGAGTCGCGTCATGCGCCCCGTGCGGGACCGCTCGCGCCTGCGATCAGAAAGGAACTACAAGGTTACATCATGAATTCGACGTCAACAGTCAACGCCAATACGGCCGCGCGTGCATCGGGCGCCGCGGTTACCCCCAACGACGCCTTCGTGCGAATCGAAAACGTCGTCAAGAAATTCGGCGACAGCACCGCCGTGGATCATGTCAGTCTGAACATCGCGAAGAACGAACTCTTCGCGTTGCTCGGCAGCTCGGGCTGCGGCAAGTCCACGCTACTGCGCATGCTCGCCGGGCTCGAAACCGCCACGTCGGGCCGCATCTTCGTCGACGGCGAAGACCTCGCGACGCTGCCGCCGTATCGTCGCCCCGTCAACATGATGTTCCAGTCGTATGCGCTCTTTCCGCACATGAGCGTCGAATCGAACGTCGCATTCGGCCTCAAGCAGGAAGGCGTGCCGAAGAACGAGATCCGCGAGCGCGTGGCCGATGCGTTGAATCTCGTGCAGATGAGCCGGTATGCCAGGCGCAAGCCGCATCAGCTCTCCGGCGGCCAGCAGCAGCGCGTGGCGCTTGCGCGCTCGCTCGTGAAGCGTCCGAAGCTGCTGCTGCTCGACGAGCCGATGTCGGCGCTCGACAAGAAGATTCGCCAGAAGACCCAGCTCGAACTCGCGAACATCATCGAGAAGGTCGGCGTCACCTGTGTGATGGTCACGCACGACCAGGAAGAAGCAATGACGATGGCCAACCGGCTCGCCGTCATGAGCGAAGGCCGCATCGTGCAGATCGGCTCGCCGAGCCAGGTCTACGAATTCCCCAACAGCCGCTTTTCCGCCGAGTTCATCGGCTCGACCAACCTCTTCGAAGGCAACGTGGTCGAGGACGAACCCGATCACATCTTCGTCGAAAGCGAGGATCTGGAAACGCGCATGTACGTGAGCCACGGCATCACCGGCCCGCTCGGCATGCCCGTGGGCATCTCCGTGCGCCCCGAGCGCGTGCGCGTCACGCGCGAAAAGCCCGCCTCGCAGCACAACTGGGCGCGCGGCGTCGTCACGAACGTCGCCTACATGGGCAGCTACTCGCTCTATCACGTGCGCCTGCCGGGCGGCAAGGTGGTCGTCTCGAACCTCTCCAGTTCGCACCTCACGAGCGACGATGCGCCCGTCTGGAACGACGACGTCTACGTGTCCTGGTCGCCGGCCAGCGGCGTTGTGCTCACGCAATGAGGAGGATCCCCACATGAGTACGTCTCTTCCCAATGCCAACGCGCAGGCCACGGCCGGGCGCAGCGGCACGCAGCGCCCGGCACCCGTGCGCTTTCTCTCACGCTTTTTCTCGCGCTTTGTGCCTTCGGGCCGCACCGCCGTGATCGGCATCCCGTTCCTGTGGCTGACGCTCTTCTTCGCCCTGCCTTTCGTGCTGGTGCTGAAGATCAGCTTCGCCGACCAGATCATGGGCATTCCGCCCTACACGAACCTCATCGAGATCAAAGACGGCGTCGTGCACTTCGCGATGCAGCTCTCGCATTACGCGTTCCTGCTGCAAGACGATCTGTACATCGCCACTTACATCAGCTCGCTCAAGATGGCTGCGGTCTCAACCATCTTCTGCCTGTTGATCGGCTATCCGATCGCGTATTACATCGCGCGCTCGAATCCGGCCACGCGCAACCTGCTGATGATGGGCGTGATGCTGCCGTTCTGGACGTCGTTCCTGATCCGCGTGTATGCGTGGATCGGCATTCTCAAGGATGACGGCCTGCTCAATCACGCGCTCATGGCCATCGGCCTGATTCACTCGCCGCTGCGCCTCTATCACAGCGACGCGGGCGTTTATATCGGCATGGTGTATTCGTATCTGCCGTTCATGGTCATGCCGCTCTACGCGCACCTCGTCAAGATGGACCTCACGCTGCTCGAGGCCGCCTACGACCTCGGCGCGAAGCCGTGGGTCGCGTTCACGCAGATCACGCTGCCGCTTTCGAAGAACGGGATCATCGCGGGCAGCCTGCTCGTGTTCATCCCGGCAGTGGGCGAGTACGTGATTCCCGAACTGCTCGGCGGCGCCGACACGCTGATGATCGGCCGCGTCATGTGGGACGAGTTCTTCAACAACATGGACTGGCCGATGGCGTCCGCAGTGACCGTTGCGATGGTGGTGCTGCTGCTCGTGCCGATGGCGGTCTTTCAGTATTACCAGGTCAAGGAACTGGAGGAAGCCAAATGATCAAGCCCAACCGCGCCCTCTCGGCAAGCGTGCTCGCAGCCGGTTTCCTGTTTCTCTACATCCCGATCATCAGCCTCGTCGTCTACTCGTTCAACGAGTCGAAGCTCGTGACCGTCTGGTCGGGGTTCTCGCTGAAGTGGTACAGCGCGCTGCTGCGCGACGAAGAACTGCTGAGCGCCGCATGGCTTTCGCTGAAGATCGGCCTGATGACCGCATTCGCTTCGGTTGCGATCGGCACCTGGGCGGGTTATGTGCTCGCGCGCATGGGCCGCTTCAAGGGCTTCACGCTCTACACGGGCATGATCAACGCGCCGCTCGTGATTCCCGAAGTGATCCAGGGCATCTCGCTCCTGCTGCTGTTCGTTGCGCTCGAACAGATGCTCGGCTGGCCGAGAGGCCGCGGCATCCTGACGATCTGGATCGGCCACGTGATGCTCTGCGTCTCGTACGTCGCCATCATCGTGCAGTCGCGCGTGAAAGAGATGAATCGCTCTCTCGAAGAGGCCGCGCTCGACCTCGGCGCGACGCCGCTCAAGGTGTTCTTCGTCATCACGCTGCCGCTCATCTCGCAGGCCCTGCTTTCGGGCTGGCTGCTCTCGTTCACGCTCTCCATCGACGACCTCGTGCTCTCCGCGTTCCTCTCGGGACCCGGGTCGACCACGCTGCCGCTCGTCGTGTTCTCGCGCGTGCGCCTTGGCCTCAATCCTGAGATGAACGCGCTCGCCACGCTCTTCATTACCGCCGTGACGATCGGGGTGATCGTCGTGAATCAGTTGATGATGGCCCGCGAGAAAAAGCGCCTGCGCGACATGCAGATGGCCTTCGTGCAGCCGGATCCCGCGGAAGGCCCGAAGCCCGCGGCGCCCACGGGCGCCGTGGGCCAGCCGATTGGCCGCCGTACGGCTTGAGCGGCACACATAAAACATCCGGGGAGCAACGCCAGAAATACAACCTGAAGCACGACGCGAAGCGAGAGCGCGGCAACCGTGCGGATTGATGTGCGGCTCGTGGGGACGAGCCGCACATCGACGGGGTATCCAGGCTAAACGCCGAAGTCTTTGCAAAAAAACGACCCACAAGGAGAATCCTGATGAGGAAGAAGTTAATCTGTTTGCTCGTGGCCGGCGCCCTGCCGGGTCTGGCCATGGCAGACGCGACCAGCGACCAGCTCAAGGCCCTGCAGGCGCAGTTGAACGCCCTGCAAAAAGAGGTGAAATCGCTCAAGTCCGAACTGGCCGCTTCGAAAAACGCAAAGGCCTCGAAGACCACGACCGCGACGACCGCTGGTGCAGCCCCGGCCGTCGCAGCGGCGCCCGCGCCGGTGGTGGATGTGTCGTCACCCGACTACGGCAAGGCCCCGGCGCGTCTGACCAACGACGAAGTCGAAGCGATGAAGCAGCAGATCGCCAACCAGCAACTGAAGGTGGATTCGCTGAGCGATGCGGCAAACACCGGGCCGCTCGCGGGGCTGTCGGTCACGGGCTATATCGACCCGACGTATATCTATAACCGCGCGCCGGGCACGTCGTCGTTCCTGTTCGCAAACCGCTCGCCCGAGTACAACTACTTCAACAGCACGTTCGGCGACGTCTACCTCGACATCAAGAAGACCTTCGGTGTCGGGCCGATGGCGCCGTCCGCCGAAATCACGCTCATGCCGAGCCGCGGCAACGGCATCACGCTGCTGACCGACCAGCGCGGCAACATCACCGGCAACATCCTGAACACGGCCGTCATCACCGTGCCGGTGACGGCGACCGGGACCTTCGTCGCGGGCCTGATGCCGAGCTTCGGCGGCTACGAGGTGCAGCAGTCCAACCTGATGCTGACCCTCACGCACAACCTGCTCTACGATTTCTCGGATCCGGGCAGCTACGTAGGCGTGGGCTGGAACTGGACGCCGAGCGGCAGCAACTGGGCGTGGAAGTTCATGATCGCCAATGAGCAGTACCGCACGAATGGTGCAGTCACGCAGACCGGCACGAATTCGCTGCCCTTCCCGCTCACCCAGGACCCGATCACGAGGAGCAACAGAATCCCGACATTCACCGCGCGTGCCGACTACACCTGGTCCAGCGCGCTGGATATCGGCGGTTCTTTCAATATCGGACGCCAGACGCTGGGAGTCGGCACCAATCCGTTCACGGGCAACCAGGGCTTTGGTCCGGGTGCGAACGCAACGACTTCGGGCGGCTACTTCTTCTTCGGCGAACTGGATGCGACCTACACGCTCGCGGATCTGCAGTACAACGCCGAACTCGACTACGGCCAGCAGCAGCACGCGGCGTTCAACGGCGGCAACGCGCAGTGGTACGGTTTCTCGCTGCTCGCGCATCGCAAGTTCAGCATGCCGGGGTTGGGCCGCATGGGTGCGACCGTACGCTACGACCTGCTCGCCAACAGCAAGAACGGCGGCGGCGGTGGCGGGATCGTGCTCAATTCGAACGGCATGGACGTGAACAACGGCTTCGGCGTCGGTGCGGACTGCCTCGTGAACTCCGTGAACAACGGTGGAGCCGGTCTGGAGTGCAAGGGCGCAACGCGCCAGGACGTCGCGCTCGATCTGCTGTTCTTCCCGACCCAGCAGATCACGGTCAAGGTCGAGTATCGCCACGACTGGGCCACGCAGCGGGTGTTCCTGCGCAGCGACGGGTCGTACAGCAAGAACAACGACCTGATCGGCACGCAGCTCATCTACTCGTTCTGACGAGGCCGGGGCGGACGGCGGCTTGTGCCGCGCCGTCCGCTTTTCATCTGGACATTCACCCATGCTCGAATTCGCCAATCAGCCTCACGCCGAATCCTGGTACGCCGCCACCGCCAACGACGCCACCCGCCATCCCGTTCTGGAAGGCACGATCGATGCCGATGTCTGCGTGATCGGCGCCGGACTCACCGGCGTTTCGGCGGCGCTCAATCTCGCCGAACGCGGCTATCGCGTGGCACTCGTCGAGGCGTCGAAGGTCGGCTGGGCCGCGAGCGGGCGCAACGGCGGACAGCTGATCGGCGGCTTCGCCTGCGACATCGACACGTTCGCGGCCTTCATGTCCGAGGACGAAATCCGGCGGATCTGGGCCATGGGCCTTGAAACGCTCGACATCGTGAAGTCGCGCGTGGCGAAGCACAATATCGATTGCGCGCTCACGCAAGGTTATTTCACCGCCGCCAACAAGCCGCGCGACGTCGATGCCCTCAAGCGCTGGCGCGACGAAGCCGCCACGCGCTTCGGCTACGACCGGTTCCGCTATGTCGATGCAGATGGTGTCGGCCAGTACGCCCAGTCGTCGCGCTATCCGGGCGGTCTCTACGATCCCGATAGCGGCCACCTGCACCCGCTCAACTACGCGCTGGGCCTCGCACGCGCCGCCGTGGAAGCCGGCGTGCGCGTGTTCGAGGACAGCGCCGTGACGCGCCTTCGCGACGAGAACGGCGGCCATGTCGTCGAGACCGCGCGCGGCAAGGTGCGCGCGAAGTTCGTTGTGCTCGCATGCAACACGTACCTCGGTGCGCTCGCGCCCGAGCTCTCGCGCAAGATCATGCCGGTCGGCACCTACGTCATTGCAACCGGGCCGCTCGGCAAGGAACGCATGGCCGCGCTCATGCCCGCGCAAGCGGCCGTTTGCGACAGCCGCTTCGTGCTCGACTACTTCCGGCCCGCACCCGACACGCGTCTCCTCTGGGGCGGCAAGGTGAGTTACTCGACGTTCGCGCCGCCCAATCTCGGCGAAGCCATGCGGCGCGACATGCTGAAGACTTTCCCGCAACTCGCCGATGTGAAAGTCGATTACGCGTGGGGCGGTTACGTCGACATCACAATGAGTCGCGCACCGCATTTTGGCCGGCTCAAGCCGACCGTCTATTTCGCCCAGGGTTTTTCGGGGCACGGCGTGAACACGACAGGGCTCGCCGGCAAGCTGATCGCCGAGGCCATCGACGGCCAGGCCGCGCGCTTCGATCTGTTCGGCAAGATCCGTCACCGCGATTTCCCCGGCGGTGCGGCGCTGCGCACCCCTGCCCTCGTACTCGCCATGGCCTGGTGTCGAATGAAGGATCTGCTCTGATGACTGCACGCCTCGACGCCCACGCTCACGCCCTCGGCCGCAACTCGTATTACGAAGCTTCGGTCACGCGCCCCGCCAACGACGACCCCGTGCTCGAAGGCACGCTCGACGCCGATGTCTGTGTGATCGGCGCGGGCTTTGCCGGTTTGTCGGTCGCACTCGAATGCCGCGCACGCGGCTTGTCGGCGATCGTGCTCGACGCGCACCGGCCCGGCTGGGGCGCATCGGGACGCAATGGCGGGCAGACGCTCGTCGGCTTCGCAAAGGACGAAGTGCTCGAAAAGCAACTCGGCGCGCAGGGCGTGCGCGCCGCATGGGCGCTCTCGGTGGAGGGCATCGGCCTCGTGCGCGAGCGTATCGAACACTACGGCATCGACTGCGATTTCACGGCGGGCTACGTTACCGTCGCGACGAAGGCCAAACGCGTGCCCGATCTGCACGCATGGATGGACGCCGCGCGCACGCGCTGGGGCTATGACCGGCTCGAATGGCTCGATACCGATGCGACGCGCGCGCGTGTCGCGTCGGAGCGTTATCTCGCAGGCGTGTTCGATCCGGTCTCCGGCCATCTGCATCCGCTCAAATATTGCCTCGGTCTCGCCGACGCCGCGCGCCGCGAAGGCGCGCAACTCTTCGCGCATTCGCGCGCGCTGAAGGTCGTGCGCGGCGTGCGTCCGGTCGTGAAGACCGCGCGCGGCGAAGTGCGCTGCCGCTTCGTCGTGGCGTGCTGCAATGCCGTGCCCGGCGGCTTGCTGCCCGAGAACATCGCCGCGCGCATCGCGCCCATTGCGTCGTACATCATCGCGACCGAACCGCTCGGCCGCGCACGCGCCGACGCGCTGATTCCCGGTCGCGCGGCCATCTGCGACAACAATTTCTTCCTCGATTACTTCCGCCTGAGCGCCGACGACCGTCTGCTGTTCGGCGGCCGGGCGAATTCGGCGGGCGCCGCGCCTGCGGAGCTAACCGAGGCGATGAAAAAACGCATGGTCGATGTGTTCCCGCAGCTTGCGGGCACACGCGTGGACTACGCGTGGGGCGGCTTCGTCGACGTCACGCGCAACCGCGCGCCGGATTTCGGCGCAATCGATCCGAACTATTACTACGTGCAGGGCTTTTCGGGCCATGGCGTCGCGCTGACCGGCATTGCGGGCCGCTCCGTTGCTCAGGCCATCGCGGGCGAAAGCGCTGCGTTCGATCTTTTCGCAAGGCTGCGGCATGCGCGTTTTCCCGGCGGTCCTGCATGGCGGCGGCCCGCGCTCGAAATCGGCATGCTGTATCACCGGGTGATGGAGATGCTTTGATGTTGTGCGTCGTGCGGCACTGGCGGGAAATCAAGCGTCTGCGTGGGACACCACATGGCGGCGACGACCGTAATTGACGCGACGCACCACTTCAATGCGCCGCCCCAGATTGACTGACGCGGTGATCGGCTAGTGGATTTACCGGGTATCCGCATTTCGCGGTTGATACTGACGAGCTTCTTCTGCGCCGCAAAAATGCGAATGCGGGCCTGCGTAGTGCCGCTGCGTGAATTATTCTGGAAGCGTTGCAAGCGTTCGTTCCTTTTCAGGTATTCGACAGGAGGTGTGCCATGTCGATGTCGCCAACCTTGCAGGAGTGCCTGCATAGCAAGGGTTCCCGTTACGAAGTCGTGCGTCACCCGTACAGCCACTCGAGTATCGAAACGGCTGCTGCGGCGCACATTCCCGGTGACCGCCTCGCCAAGACCGTGCTCCTCGAAGACGAACACGGCTATGTGGCCGCCGTGCTGCCATCGACTTACGCCGTGCAGCTCTCCGAACTCTGGAGCAAGACCGGGCGCCAACTCGTCCTGGCCCCGGAAGCCGTAATGCGCGAATTGTTCAAGGACTGCGATGCGGGAGCGCTGCCGCCGATTTGTATGGCGTATGGCATGAAGACCTACCTGGAATCGAGCCTGGCTGGGCAGCCGGACGTCTACTTCGAAGCGGGTGATCACGAAGAACTGATTCATATGGAAGCCGATCAGTTCCTCACGCTGATGGACGACGCGGAGCGCGCGCATTTCGCACGGCGGATGCGAGGGGTGGGCGGCCGGGCGTGAGGCGGGGCCTGCGGGCCAAAATATCCCGATGTTGTTGGGCCGAATGGCTCCTATGGGGCGCCTACGGCCCTCCGCGACGGGCGGGAGTCGGCCATGAGCCGTCGTTCGATTCGGGTGTAGGTTCGACATTCGAGCGTCGGCTTCGCTCAGTTGTCGACCAACCGCGCATCGATGATGCTTGTTGCATCATCGGCCGTTGCCGACGTTCGAAGGCAGATAACGTTCCACCAGTCTTGCCCAAAAGGCCGAACCGACGACCAGGTTCTCGTCGTTGAAATCATAGGTCGCGCTGTGCAGGGTGTTCCCGCCGTCGGTCGGGCCGTTACCGATCCGCAGGAAGGCACCGGGGCGCGCCTGCAACATGTACGCGAAGTCCTCGCTTCCCATCAACGGGGCCACCTGTTCCGTGACCCGATCGTCGCCAACCAGTTCTTTCGCGACCTGGATCGCAAGCTCCGTTTCGGCATCGGTGTTCGTCACCATTGGATAGCCCTCCACGTAATCGACGACGGCCGCGAGGCCATAGCTGCCGGCCTGCGCGTGCACGAGCCCGATGATTCTCTCCTTCAGCATCCGACGGACGCCCGCGTCGAACGATCGAACGCTGATGTTCAATTCGACCTCGCCCGGAATTACATTGGGCGCCGATCCGCCGGCTATCCTTCCGATGGTTACAACGGCGGACTGGGTCGGATCGACATTGCGGGACACGATGGTCTGCAAGGCCATCACGATGCTGCCTGCCGCGACGATCGGGTCGTTTGCCAGATGCGGGCGGGCAGCGTGCCCGCCTTTGCCGACGACTTTGATGAAGACGCGGTCGCCCGCGGCCATGAAGTTGCCTTTGCGGAACATGAACGTGCCCGCCGGAGCGCCCGGGTGGTTGTGCATCGCGAACACCGCATCGCAGGGAAACCGCTCGAAGAGCCCTTGCTCGACCATTCGCTTGGCACCGCTGTCGTAGCCGCGCTCCTCGGCGGGCTGGAAAATCAGGTTCACGGTGCCGTCGAATTGCCTGCGCTGCGACAAGTATCGGGCCGCGCCGAGCAGCATGGCGGTATGCCCGTCATGACCGCAGGCATGCATCCGTCCCGGAATCAGGCTCTTGTGGCCGAACGTGTTGAACTCGTCGATCGGCAGCGCGTCCATGTCGGCCCGGATCCCGATGCTGCGTTCACTCGCGCCCAGCCGCAGCGTGCCGACGACGCCCGTGCCGGCGATCCCCGTCTCGACCGAATAGCCGTATTCATTCAGACGATTCGCGACGAGTTCCGCGGTCGCCACTTCCTCGAACGCGAGTTCCGGGCAGCAATGCAGCGTATAGCGGAGCTTGCGCATGTCGTCGGCAAGCGGTTCGAGGTCGGAGACGGAACTGAGGTCGGGTAATAGCATGTTCGATCCAGGAAGGAGCGGCGGACTAGAAGGGGCCCAAATGAATGGCGACGCCGGCTGCAATGGCGACGATGCAGATGCCGAACCAGGCGACCAGCAGGGGCATGACGAAACGCAGCCACTTGACGTAGGAAACACCGGAGGTCGCCAGGACCGCCATCAGGACACCGGAAGTCGGGTTAAAACAGTTGATGAAGCCTTCGCCGAGCAGCACGGCTTGTACCGTCACCTGACGGGTCAGGTGCAGCGTGTCGCACAGCGGAGCGAAGATCGGGATGAGCACCGCCGATTCGCCCGATCCGGACGAGATTCCGACGTGAATCAACGCGGCGCTCGCGAACATGCTGATAGCAGCCGCCGTGGAATTGAGCGGGGCAAGCCATCCGGCGAGCATGTCGACGATCGGGTCCAGGATCTTCCCGTCGGTGAGGACGATAGAGATGGCTCGCGCGATCCCCACCACGAGCGCACCTTTGACGAGTCCGCTGCAGCCATGAAGAAACGTGTCCGCGATCTCGCCCGGTCGAATGCCGCTCGCAATCCCGCCGGCAATCGCCATGACGAGGAACATCGCGATCATCTCGGTTTCGGCCCAGTGCCGCGTCGACGAACCGTAGACGAATACCGACAGGCAGACGAGTACGATGCCGACGACGACGAGTTGCCGGGTGTCGAGGCGTCGCGGAGACGGGAGCGGCATGGCCCCGCCCATCGACGGCGTCGAGGCGGAAACCGCTGCGCCGTTCACTCGACTCGCGCGAATCCGGGCGACGAGAAAAATGATGGTGGCCACGACGAAGACGATGTAGATGCACACGCGGAACGTCATGCCGGAAAACATCGGCAGGCTGGCCAGACGCTGGGTCAGTCCGGTCGTCACCGGGTTGAGGATGCCCGTGTTGAAGCCCGCATAGGTACTCAGATAGATCAGGCCGGCCCCCATTTCCCTCGACAGCCCCATCGACTCGGCCAGCAGCAGTCCAAGCGGGACGAACGCCACGACCGAATTCGTCACGACACCCAGGGTGCCGAGCAGCGAAAAGACGACGCACAGGACGATGACGGTGATGTGCGTCCGCGCGCCTTCCCGGTGGGCGGCCAATGCGAGTGCGCTACGAACGGCCCCGGTCGCTTCGAGCACCGCCAGCGCACCGCCGGTAAACAGGATGAGAAAGATGATCGGCGCGGACGCGATCATTCCCTTGGCCAGCGTGACAAACATCTCGCCTGGCAACACGCCGTGCCGAGCCACCGGTTTCAGGCTGCCGGGGACAACGAGGCTGACGCCATCGCTGACCGTCCGCGAGAACTCGCCCGATGGCACGACCCATGTCGCGATCACCGCCACCATCAGCATGACGAACAGCAGCACATAGGGGCTGATTGGCTCCCTGCCGCCGTTCGCGCGGGCTGGCCGCCGCTGCTCCACGCTTTCGACTTTCCTGCTCGCGTCGTTCATGTTGCTCCTCCATCGATGCTTTCGAGCGGTCGTCCGCTCTGTCTCCGTTCGGGTCGGGGACGTGCGCGTACCCCGGCCGGCTATGGGGCGGAGTATCGGCGAAAATCCAAGTGGAAAGTTGCCTGTCAAGCTGCGAAAATGTTGCATTGAATGCAACACTGGAACTCGCGTTGGATACCTTCGAACGGAGCCTCTCCGAACGTACGCTGCAATACCTGGTCGCGATCGCGACGTACGGCGGGATGCGTCAGGCAGCACTTGGCCTGGATGTGAACGTTTCGACGATCAGCAGGCAAGTCGCCCTGGCCGAGCGCGACCTTCGGCTGTCGCTCGTCACACGTCGTGGGCGAAAAATGGAGTTGACCGAAGCGGGTCAGATGGCGGTCGATTATTTTCGCGACTGCGAGCGCAACGCCCGCCGATTTCGTGCCCAGCTCGAGGAATACCGCAGCCTGCAGCGCGGGCAGGTCGCCATCGCCGCAGGCGAGGGAATCGTGACGAGTCTGGTCTCGGTTGCCCTGAAACCCTTCCTGGACAGATACCCCGGCATCGTCGTGGAGTTGCGCACCGGCTCGCTTCCGCAACTCATCTCCATGATCCGTGAGGATCTGGTCGACATCTGCGTGTCCATCGGTGCCTCGACCGACCCGACTCTGAACGCGCGCATGTTCCAGAGCGAGCCCTTATGTGCGATCTTTTCGGTCGACCATCCGATGTCGTCGCGCAAATCGGTGAAGATGGAAGATCTCGCCAATGAGCGCCTGGTCTTTATGCCCACGGAGTTCGGGTTGCAGGCCCATGTCAACGCGATCCTCGCCGATATCGGACACACGTACATGCCTGCATTTCGCTGTGACCGGTTTTCGACGGCCGCTGCAATTGCGGCACAGAACCTGGCTGTTGCATTCATGACTCGCGGCGCAGCCCAGGAGAGAATCGCCTCCGGTCAGGTCAAGGCCGTGCCGATCGACCATCCAATCGCACGTACATTCGACCGCTACGTGATAACACGGGCCGGACGGCGACTTGGCCCGGCCGCGAACTATCTCCTGCGGGAAATTGTCAGGCTAATGTCGACTGTGTAGCAATAGAAGCAGCACCCGTTGTATTCAGCACATTCGCACCTCGGCATTTTGGCGATCGACATGGCCGGGCGGACGACTGTTGTTTCCTCGAAGCGGTCATTTTGTTCGTGCTGGCTCGAACGTCTCTTGCGGGTCGCTTTATGCCTCTCGCATAGATCCATCGCTCGCGGCCTCTCACGATCCAACCATGGGTCGGAGTGCGGCCAAGAAGAGACATTCGACGCTACAGGCTAGATCGCCAACAATCCGGTGACACAATGTACGTATGAGTTAAGTTCGCTCGCGCACGGAATGCAGCATGTCGATGAGGTGCAGTACACATCTAACAGATTTGACAATACCCCCAACCATGGGAAAGACGCCCCTTGGCCAACGACCATCGCCTCGCGCACGAGACGTGGTAATTCTCCTGATATTGCTGCTGGCCGGTGCATGCGTGTCACTACTCCTCGCATCCAGGAACGCTGACTCCTTCTGGCCTAACTTCCTGTTTTATTGGCTTAGTCAAGCGTTACCGCTTACAGGCATGCTCGTGTTGGGAGCAAGGGCGATACTGATAGCGGGGTCTGCTACAGGTCTCGTCTGTTTCCTGATCCTGTATTCGTCGCTGATTGATCAGTCTGGAGGCTGGTTGTACTACGTGTTCGGCGCTTTTGGGGCGTCGGTCTGTGCGCTGATTGTCAGCGACTCGTGCAGGGTCCCGTGGACTAACTCAGCAATCGCCTATACCGTGGGCATAGGTGCCGTTGCTGCTGGCGCTGCGTTACCGCTTATATTTTTTCTTGTAGCGCTGCATTCAGTGTGAGGTAACTTACAGAAAGCGCTCGCGAGCGAGTGTCTGCTTTGAAGGCTCACCACCGACGGCTAACCGCCGTGCCGCTTCCGCCTAGAATCCTCTGAGGAGGTTCCAGCTAATGTCAGCTATCAAGCGCATCGATCCGGGCCAGCCCGCCTATCAGGCCGCGCTGCACAGGACGACCCGCTACCCTGCGGAGCACGTGACGTTGACGACCGGCTCCAGGAAGAGGCTACGCCCCAGTTTGCCTCATCTCAAGGTCGGGCGCGGCAAGGTCGGCGTAGGCGGCAAGGGCTGCGACAAGTAGACATCTGCGACCCCAATGCAGCGTCGCGCCAGGTGGCAGCCGGACGTCCCGCGCCTCATTGTGGCAGTGGTTGTGCTAGCGGCACAGGTCGGCCATCAAGAGTCGTTCGCTAGTGTCGCGCACCTGACATTCATGCGCCCGTAGCGCTCAGTTTCCGGTCGTTCGCGGGCCGACGATGACCACGTGCCGTTCGCCGGCGATCGACCACACGTAGCTGTGATTGGGCATCACGCACTTCTTCCGCGTTGTTTTCAAGGCCTGACTTGATGTCCGCCGGACTGATGCCTTCTGGATTGCCCTTGAGGTCGTCGATATAAACAAGACATTCTTGGTCCCGTTTCAAACGCAGCACATTGGGACTAAAGCGGAATCCACGACGGGAGAGTTCTTGCCGATCCCGCTGAGCTGCCATCATTCACGAACGGAAGGCAGATGAAACGCCTCCGGAACGTCCAGCCCCAAACTATCCAGGCACGGCTTTGTCGTGCCTCCTCCGCGCGATCCCCCGGCGGCGTACTGGAAGCAATCCTTTGATTCCAGGATTATTTCCGTTGTGACGCCCGTCTGATCAAATTCGATGATCATCCGTCGAAAACGCATGTCCATAGCACCAACGGCAGCGCATCCCCCACCCGCGCACATGAAAAGAACCAGTCCGCCAAGGGTGTAACTGCTGCCATACTCCACCCATGACTCATCGACTGCCACGGTATCGGGCTCGCCGAACTGCATCAAAACGTCCTCACGGGTGGACTCGCCCTTCTTGATCGATTCCGGGACCGTCGCAGGGACGTTGGCGCGGGAATCGTAATAGCCTGGTGGAACCGGCACCGGGCAAGCAACCAGCAGCAACGCGGCACCGACGGCAACGCCGATCGTCCTTAACAGGGATGCTTGCATCGTTGAAGTCCCGATCAAGGTGAGTTCGGAAACGCCCGGATTCTGACCATGGTGTGGTGCCGCAGCACGCCATGCTCGTCGAAGGCCAGCACCAGACTGAACTTGCCATTCCATGTTTTTTCTCTTCGCCGCATCAAAATGTAGCCAGCCTTATCCTCATCTAGCAGATAGGTTAGGATGCGCCCGCCCTCAAACGTGGAACTGGGCTCAGCCAGGTGCAGGTAGACATCCTCGCGCGTCGTCGAGTCGTCCTTCAGGAACGCCAGCAGATCCGGACTACCCACTGGAGTCATGCAACTGGCGAGGACGGCCGTCAATGCGACGACTCCCGTTAGGTACGGTCTCGCATGCATCCGGTGGCCTCCCGAATTGTTGGCATTCGCGGTATAAGGACGCTGGTCGTAAAGGGTTCGCCGGCGTCTGGGGGCGGACCCTGTACTGCAGCTACATTTAGCATAGGCGAATTGGAGCGGCACGTAACGCACTCAGCCGAATTGCCAAAAGCCGGGAAATGTCTGATCACAGCCTGTGGACAGGTGCGGCCGATCGTCCGCTTTGGCTGAGCTACTGTCCCCGAGAGGCCGGCCCGGATGGCTGTACCACTCAGTTATCCGCCGTTTAACCACGACGGCGTGACCGGCGGTAGTGGGTCGGCTACGGTCTTCGGCGTCAGGCGGTAGTCGTTAAGGGTTATTGGACGTCTGCCCTCAACCACATGGCCGTGAGTGTGCCGCGGCGCGTGTGG